>JAISNX010000051.1 GCA_031276015.1 Azoarcus sp. | reverse complement strand
CCTTCCCGGATCGTGGTCGAGCCGTGGCTGTTGGTGCCGGTAAGGGTCAGCGTGCCTTGGCCGGTTTTCTCGAAGCCCGTGCCGGAAAGCGTCGCGCCAAGGGTTGCGTTTCCGGTGGTCTCGATTTCCGTGGTGGCACTGGCACCATCGCCCAAGGTTACGGTGCCGACAGTCAATCCGCCGCCGTTTTCAAAGACGATCTTGGCAAAGTTTTGTGCGCTGCCCACCGCGCCCGTCCAGCCGGACTTGAAAACCAGCGCGTTGCCGGTGAAGGCGTCGCCAGTGCCGCCTTCGATGTAACCACCATGGATTTGGGCGCTTGTCAAAGAAACCGAGCCGTCCACGGTGATGGTGTTCCCCGTGGCATTGCCGTCGCCTTGGACAATCGCGCCGCCGTAAATTTTGACACTGCTGCCGCTCAAATCGACCGAGCCGCTCAGGTTGACGGTGTTGCCCGTTGCATTGCCATTGCCATGAAAAACACCGCCGCCGAGGATAAGAACCTCGCTGTTGTCGGCATCGGAAACACTGAAGTCGCCGCCGCTGATGTTGACCGCATTGCCTGTCGCGTTGCCCTGGTTCCAGGCTGCGCCGCCCATGATATTGATGTCGTAGTAGGGGTCGCCCGTTCCCGTGATCGAAAATGTGCCGCCCTCGATGGTTACGCTGTTTTCGGTGGCGTCGCCCGCACCGCCGTCTTCCGCAATCTCGCCCCCGGCGATGTTTATTTCATACTGCGAAAATGAGCCTGTCCGGATGGTCACGTGGTTGTTGTTCGCCGCAGTTGCCGCATAACCGCCGTAGATGTCTTCAATGCTGGAAGGATTATCGGTGTTGGTATTGATGAAGACCGTATTGCCATTGGCCTGTCCCTCAACGGAATACCCCCCGAAGATTTTGCCGCCTTCCAAACTGCTGCCGCCCGTGATGTTGACCCGGTTCTCCACCGCATTGCCACTACCGACCGCAAAACCGCCCAAAACGTCGCCGATGATGTATGCGTTGTTGGAAATATTCACGGTATTCCCGTTGCCTTTTGTTCCCGCAGAGGCTTTCCCCGTCCCCAGACCGCCCGCCACATCGGCATAGCTGCCGCCGGTCAGGGTCACGATATTCCCCTCTGCCCGGCTGTCTGCCGAGTCGTTCAACTCATCCCACAGTTCGCCGATGACGTGCAGGCCCGTTCCGTTGCTCAACGTGACGGTATTCTCCGAACCGTTGATGTCGCCGATGATGACCGAGTTGTAGTTGAGATCAAAGTATTTGGCGTCTTCGGCGAAAATGAAAACTGTAGAGGGATTGTTGACCGTAAGCGCTGTGGAGTAGGTATGGCCGTTTACATTTTCGTCTGTAACATCATCGCCCAATGCGGTCGTCGGCGTTGTGACGATCATGAGCGCCAGCGCGGCCTGTATGCCCAGGAATACCTTGCTGCGAGGGAAAAGCGGGTAGTTCATCGAAATGCTCCTGTAATTGTGCGGACAAAAAACACCCCGTGCCCGACCTCATGGGAATGAAACGGCACTGCGACAGGCGAGAATGCTCGCGCGTCCGGGAATGAACGCAAAACGATGCGTTCAGGCAGGCAGGAAGGGAAAGCGGGGAAAGGGATTTGCGCGAAATGTGCCGAAAGGCACGCGTGCGCGGCGCGTTTTACTGCGGAACCGACTGGGACGTGGATGCAATCATGCAGGTTGCAGGTTGCAGGTTGCAGGTTGCAGGTTCATTATACAATAACTCTTTGATTTGTCAAGATGTTTCTTTGCGCTTTGCTGTCGGAAAAATCGCATCCGGTCGGACTTGGTACAGAGATGCAATAATGATGATCCTGATAGGAGTACGTCAAGCCAGTTTGTTCGAATCGGAAATAAGGTGTGTAAATTGTCACGATGTCCCCCCTGTTGTCGATGGATCGAAGCGCAAACCCATTGCACTTTCAGCCAAAGGGATGCCGAATACCGCACGCGGCGATCTTTTTCCCACGGGTAAAAAAAGCCCCGGAAACAGGGGGGATCGTCCAGGAAACTTTCAATTGACCGCAACCGCCGCATGGATTGCCGCGGGCCTTCGGCCCTCGCAATGACGGGCCTGGGGATTTGCCGCGAGAGACTGCCAACGGGCAGGACCCAGGCTGGCCGCGCCCGGGATACCCATCGACACAAACGCCCCATGGCGGCAGTATTCGCGCCCCCACAGTGCCCGGAGCGAGACATTTTCACTTGTGGATATCCGAGCCATGGGCAACCATACAGCCGACCATGCAAAATTGCATGTAATAATTTCAACGCCATTGTAGTGGCGCTCCATTCCAGATTTGTTCAATCGTCAACAGGAGAGACAGCGTGAGTGTCAAGAATAAACTTTTTATGCTGATCGGCACGGCCCTGGTCGGCATGCTGCTGATAGGGGGCATTGGTCTTTGGAGTTCCTCGCACGACGCGGAGGTGCTGACCGACATCCATCGTAGCGGGATGACGAAAACCAACGAAGTCCTGTTATTGATGTCCAACATTACCGAGTTGCCCCGCCGCTCCTACGAGGTCGCTTCCAAGGCGGTGCTGCCGTTCGAGCAGCAGGTTTCCGAGCTTCGGCGGACACGGGACAAGCTGCGCACCCTGCATGAGGTCGTGCAGAAGCGCATGAAGGCTTATTCCGACCTGCTTGTCACGGAAGAAGCCAAGCGGAAGTGGGATGCCTTTCAGTCCGTCTGGAAAGACTGGTATGCCTACGATCTGGACTTTACCCGCCGCATGGATGAGGTGCTGGCAAAGCCCACGCCGGAAGCCATGGATGCGCTTTTCAAGTACATCATCGACGGCAATCTGAAGCGCCGCGACAAAACGGCGGTGTTGACGGACGGCATCGAGGATCTGGCCCGCTTCAACTACGAACTCGTCCGCAATCAGATTGCCGAGACGGAGCAAAGCACGCGCACGTCGATGTTCGTTACGGTCGTCGTCATCGTGGTGGCCTGCGTGGTACTCGGGTTCTTCACCCTCTCGATCAGGGCTACGGTCATCAAGCCGGTCGAAAAAGTGCGCGACCTGCTGGTGCGCGTCGCGCGCGACCACGATTTCACCTTGCAGATCAACTATCGCGCGGATGACGAAATCGGCGAAATGACCCGCGCCTTCGATACCATGGTGACGTCATTGCGCGACTCTTTCCAGAGCATCCAGTCCAAGATGCGCGAGGTCAGGAGCGGCGTGGAGATGCTGGTCACTGGCGCGCAGCAGGTCGCGGAGAGTTCGGCCCAGCAAAGCAGCTCGTCCTCGGCGATGGCGGCTTCGGTCGAGGAAATGACGGTGTCGATCAACACCGTGTCCGACAGCGCTGACGAGGCGCGCACGATTGCCCAGAAAGCGGGCGAGATCGCCAATCAGGGCGGCACCATCATCGAGCAGACGGTCGACGAGATGGTGATGATCGCCAAGGCCGTCGGGCAGGCGTCGGGAGCCATCGAATCCCTGGGCCGCGAATCGGAACAGATTTCCAGCGTGGTACAGGTCATCAAGGAAGTGGCCGATCAAACCAACCTGCTCGCGCTCAATGCCGCCATCGAAGCGGCCAGGGCGGGCGAACAGGGGCGCGGCTTCGCGGTGGTCGCCGACGAGGTGCGCAAGCTCGCCGAACGCACGACCCAATCGACCGGCGACATCAGCAGCATGGTCGGCAAAATACAAACGTCGAGCAAGGAAGCCGTCTCGGAAATGGAGCAGATGGTCAAGCAGGTCGAATCCGGCCAGACCCTGGCCCACGAGGCCGGGGAGCGCATCCAGTCCATCCGGGAAGGGGCGAACAAGGTCGTGCAGGCGGTATCGGAGATTTCCAACGCCTTGAAGGAACAAAGCTCGGCCAGTCACGACATCGCCCGCCACGTCGAGAGCGTGGCGCAAATGACCGACCAGAACAGTGCCGCCGCCGGAGAGGCCGCCAACGGGGCGCAACGCCTCGGACAACTGGCGAAAGACGTCGACGAGATCGTGAAACAGTTCAAGGTCTGACGCGCATCGTTTCTTGACGCCCAAGCATCGCGCCGGGCGTTCCACCGCGCGCCGCCGTCAGGACGGCGATTCGCGGGCGGGACGCCCGGCGCTTTTTCGCGTTGCCCGCGATGCGCGCATGGAAGGCACTACCGCTGCGGGCGACGCCAGTCGCCCCCACGGATTCACACGCGAAACTTGCGTGCCCTGCTGCGCATCCGTTGGTGCGACAGGCGCACACTTTCCCGCGCCTTGTTGATGATGATCGCCCGGCGGCGCACAAGCGCGTCTTGGCCGATGTGCTTGCCTTGCAACGTACCGAAGGTTTCCGTATTCATGGTTTCGTACTCCTGTAAAGATGCTACCGTTTTGCTGCTATGCGGAAACGCGATTCTCCGCCGACGTAATAGCAAGTCAATACTTTGACAAGATGCCCCCGAAAACTTGTTGCTGCAATGCAACGAGCAAGATGAGAATTTTCATGAAGTTCAATATTTTCAGTTTGTTATAAAAGTCAATTCTCGCAAACCGCAATGTGTTGCCCAAGCGAGACGATTTTTTGCCAAATAGCGCCTCGTTTGCTGCAAAGCAATAAATCTACATGGCGGCTTGCATTCCGGCGTGGTTCACCCCTACGAGCGTTCCTCCATGGACGCTCCCGTTTTCATGACGGGGACAGCGTTTTCCCGACGATGGCGAGCGCGACCGCTTCGGCGGCGCGGATGCCGTCCACGCCCGCCGACAGAATCCCTCCCGCATAGCCCGCGCCTTCGCCCGCGGGATAAAGGCCGCGCACGTTCAGACTTTGCAGATCATCGCCGCGTTTGATGCGCAAGGGCGACGAGGTGCGCGTCTCCACGCCGGTCAGCAGCGCGTCATGCATGGCGAAACCGGGGATTTGGCGCTCGAAGGCGGGAATTGCCTCGCGGATGGCGTCGATGGCGTAGGGAGGCAGGGTGCTTGCCAGATCGGTGTAACGCACGCCGGGCTTGTACGAGGGTTCCACTTCGCCGGGCGCGTGCGTAGGCCGTCCGGCCAGGAAATCGCCGACACGCTGCACGGGCGCATCGTAATTGCCGCCGCCAAGCGCGAAGGCGCGCGCCTCAAGCGTCCGTTGCAGGGCGATCCCCGCCAAGGGGCCGCCGCCCGGATAATCGTCCGGCGCGATGCCGACGACAATCCCCGCGTTGGCGTTGCGCTCGGCCCGCGAATACTGGCTCATGCCGTTCGTGACCACCCGCCCCGCCTCGGAAGTGGCGGCAACGACGTTGCCGCCGGGACACATGCAGAAGCTGTAAACCGCGCGACCGTTGCCCGCGTGATGGACGAGTTTGTAATCCGCCGCGCCCAGAAGCGGGTGACCTGCGTATTTGCCCAGGCGGGCGCGGTCGATGAGCGCCTGCGGATGTTCGATGCGAAAGCCCACCGAAAACGGCTTGGCTTCCATGAACACGCCACGCCGGTGCAGCATCTCGAAGGTGTCCCGCGCACTGTGGCCGAGGGCGAGGATGAGGTGGTCGGTGCGGATTTCCGTGCCATCCGCGAGAATCGCTCCGCGCACATGTCCATCCTCGATCAGCAGATCGTCGACCCGCGCCCGGAAGCGAATTTCGCCGCCCAGGGATTCGATTTCCGCCCGCATCTTCTCGACCATGCCCACCAGCCGGAAAGTGCCGATGTGGGGCTTGCTCAAATAAAGAATCTCCTCGGGCGCACCCGCCCGGACGAATTCGACCAGCACCTTGCGACCGCGATGCGCCGGGTCCTTGATCTGACTGTGAAGCTTGCCGTCCGAGAAAGTCCCCGCGCCGCCTTCGCCGAATTGCACGTTGGATTCCGGATCGAGTTCATGATCGCGCCAGAGCCGCCAGGTGTCCTTGACACGCTCGCGCACCGGCTTGCCCCGTTCGAGGACGAGCGGGCGGAATCCCATCTGCGCCAGCACGAGCGCCGCGAAGATGCCGCAAGGCCCGAAGCCGACGACGACGGGCCGCGCCGCCTGCGCCGGGGCGTGGGCGACGAGGCGATAGTGCATGTCGGGCGCGGGGCCGATGCGGCGGTCGCGGGCAAGGCGGCACAGTATTTCGGCCTCCGTCCCTGCACAGGCGAGATCGCAGTCGATGCTGTAGACGAAGTCCAGCCCCTTGCGTGCGTCATAGCCGCGCCGGAAGACGGAAAAACCCGCCAGCCCCTGCGGGGCGATGTCCAGGCGTTGCACGATGGCCGCCCGCAGGTCTTCGGGCGAATGGTCGATGGGCAGCCGGAGTTCGGTAATGCGCAGCATGGCGACGGGGGAGGGCAGGGCGGGAAATTCGAGGGGCGTAGTGTACGGCAAGTGCCCGGACATTACGGCTGGAGAAAACGCTGAATAAGCGTTATTGCCAGGCTCGATGCGCCGTGGCAGTTCATGCGACGCATGGATTGCCGCGCTTCACTCGCAATGACGATGATGAAGGGAGTGCCCACATTCTCTGCTACGCCATTCATCTCTGTCATTGCGAGGCCCGAAGGGACGTGGCAATCCATACGGCCTATGGATTGCCTTGCCGCACCCGCAATGACAAAGAATTGGAGATGCCCAATGTCGGCAGTATCCGTACTTTACGCATTTCGTGAATTTTTTATTTTGGAAATGTTAATACGATTTATAGAATTTTTGCCAGGCTGATAAATGAAATAACTGTGTGACTTTATACGACTGATATGAGGACATCCACAATAAATTTAAACATGGCAATACGCTATTCTGAATCTAGTTTCTTCGCTGCCGGGGGTAAAGATGAGTAATAACCGTATTGCGGATGACCGCAAATTAGTCATGTTGGTGGATGATAGTTTGGCTAACTTGATGGTCGGTAAGGAAGCCCTGTCGAGTGCTTATAAAGTATTGACCGTGCCATCCGCGCCGAAGATGTTCGAGATGTTGAACAAGTACAACCCGGCCTTGATCCTTTTGGATCTCGATATGCCTGAGGTGAACGGTTACGACGCAATAAAAGTCTTGAAAACGAATCCAGCTACCCGGGATATACCTGTCGTCTTTCTTACTGCCATGAATGACGATAACAGCGAACTCATGGGGTTGAACCTGGGCGCGGTCGATTACATTACAAAACCTTTTTCCGCTGCGCTTCTGAAAAAACGCGTGGAACTGCATCTTTTACTGGAATCCCAGAAAAAGGCGCTGCAAGACTACAATAATAATCTCCAGGAGATGGTGATAAGAAAAACGCGCACCGTTTTTAAATTGCAAAATAAGGTCATGCAGGCAATGGCGGAAATGGTGGAAGGGCGCGATACGGTTACGGGCAATCATATAGAACGTACACAGAAATGTCTGCGAGTGCTTCTGTCCGCCGCGATGGAACTGGATTGTTACCGGGATCAAACACACGAATGGGACATGGAATTGCTTCTTCAGTCCTCGCAATTGCATGACGTGGGTAAAATCGCCATCAGTGACAGTATTCTCAAAAAGCCCGGCAAGTTGACCGATGAAGAATTCACGGAAATGAAAAATCATGTCGTCTTTGGCGTCAATTTTATCGAAAGACTCGAAGAAGACGATGATGACAGCCTTTTCCTGTGCCACGCCAAGACTTTCGCCAAATATCACCATGAAAAATGGGATGGCTCAGGTTATCCCGGTGGTGTCGCAGGCACGGAAATTCCACTCTTGGGGCGCTTGATGGCGATTGTCGATGTCTATGAAGCCTTGACCTCGACGCGCCCTTATAAAAAAGCCTTCGATCACAAATCTTCAGTCGAAATTATCCGCCAGGGGAAGGGGACACATTTCGATCCGGGTCTGGTCGAGTTGTTTGAAGATTGTTCGGAACGATTGCACCTGTTATGTGGATGATATGCAAATGAAAAGAGAGGATACATCGACCTGCACGTCCAGGGTGCGGCATTTTTTTGTTATCAATCCAGTATGTTTCCATCGTCGTCGGGACATTGACGAAGTCGCGGCGGAGATACACCGTTTTTTCGGGACGCGGGACGAAACGGGCGAGGCGTTTCCGGAATACGCTGTCCATATTTCACGCTTTCCCCGAGATGCCATTGGCGCTATCCGCCGGTACGCGGGAGCCGCCCCGGTCGGTTCGCCGCTGCGGGTTTATGCCGTGGGCGGCGATGGCATTTTGTTCGACTGCCTGAACGGCGTCGTGGGCTTGCCGAACGCGGAACTGGGTACCATCCCTTATGGCATGGAAAACAGCTTTTATCGGGTATTCGGGCAGAATGACAAGAATATCTTTCGTTCCTTGAAGGCGCAGACGAGTGCCGTTTCCGTGCCGATGGACGCATTGTATTGTGGCAGCAATTACGCGCTGAGTTATTGCCTGATCGGATTGGAATCCCTGAGCAATGTCAGTTCCAGGTCGTTGAAAAGCCGCCATGGGTTCCTGCGCCGTAATATGCCAGAGCTTTTTCATGTAATGAATGTTTATTTCAACTATCTCGGGATGCTCATGAATCGTGCGGTATTCAAGCAGACATACCGGATGTGGGTGGACGGCGAGGACTGGAGCGGGGCGCATGCCATTATCAATATAGTCAACACACCCATGCATTCGGGTAACAGGGCCATTGTTCCGGAGGCCGTGCCGTCCGATGGCTGGATGGACGTTCTATGCAGCGGCAATGCGAATATGTTTGGCGTATTCCGGATGATGTTGCATTACATGCGCGGCAAACATGCCGAACACCCGGATTTGTTCACACACAAGCGCGCAAAAAAGGTTTTTGTGATTTCCGAGAGTCCTTTGATGCTTGATCTGGACGGTGAGGTTTTTTACGATAAATACATTACGGTGGAAACAAAACCGGGGGTCGTGCGCATCATCGCGCCAGTCGGTGCGGCGGATGAAGCCGATCCGGGAGCGAAGATATGAAGATCGAAAGCAAGAGCGAAAAGGATTATTTCCGCTGGTCGGTGGTGGTAGCCTTGCTCTGCACACTCGCCATCATATTGTCGAGCCTGAAATGGGCCGCCAGATCAGATACCTATTCTGTTCTGGCGCTATTTGTTTGTATTCCTTTTGTGATATTGCTGGTCGTCATTTTCACGATGCGGAAAATGAATGCCCTGCTGAAAAACAGTAGCAATAGCGGTTATCACCGGGTTGCCAATCTTTTTGCTTTTTGCATGGTGGCGATTTTTCTCATCACCCAATTGTCGCGGCTTGTCGAGGCAGGGCTTTGGAGCCATGCGTTCTTCCTGGTGTGCGTTTGCCTCCTGCTCATCACCGTGATTGTGCTTTTGGTGTGCTTTGTCACGAATATAGATTTGTTGTCCTATCTGATTCCCTTGATTATTTTCCTGGCGTTTACCGCCAGTAGCATCTATCTGGGCGATCTCTCCTGCTATTTTGCTTCGTGCATCTGCCTGGCAGGGATTACAGCCCTCTATTGCCGCTATAAGTTTTTATTGTTGTTTATCATCACAGAGATTGCTGTCATATCGTCCTTTATTTTGTCTGGCATTCCTGTTTTGGGGGAAAATATGAATTATTCATATATAGCCATGCAGTGGGAGTTCGGTATTTTCGCCTTGCTTCTTTATTTGATGCTGGCGCGTGTCGCTTTCAACAGGAATTCCCGCTCGGTGAAGGCGGAAAAGGCTTTTGTTTCTTTCATGGCAACGACGCCCAATATTGTTGCCATGGTAGACTCTATGAACCGTGTTACGTATCTCAGCGAACCAATGGCGAAGCTGGCGCATGTCGAAAGCGCGGAATTGGCCGTCGGACGTCCACTGGTCGACCTTTTCCATTGGATGAACATGAAGCTGATGATTTGCGATATTTTTGAGTGCGATGGCTATTACGAGAATACGGTCGAGATCGGGGATAACGGAGAATCGCGTCATTTTCGGGTCATATCCGGTCTGCTCGGGAACGATGGCGATCCGAGGCGCGGCAGGTTTGTCGATATCAGCGATGTGACGCCGCTGGTGGAAATCCGCCTGGAGGCAGAGAGGGCCAATCGCTCCAAGAGTGTGTTTCTGGCGAAGATGTCGCACGAAATACGCACGCCGATGAACGCGGTTATCGGCATGAGCGAATTGATCCTGCGCGAAGATATTGCCCAGCCCGTCAGATCCTATGCGGCGGATATAAAGCAGGCCGGTACGAATCTGCTTGCCCTGGTCGACGATATTCTCGATTTTTCCAAGATCGAGTCCGGCAAGATGGAGTGCGTGAACGTGGAATACGATCTCGGCTCCTTGCTCAACGATGTCATTACCATTATCCGTATGCGTCTGCTGGAAAAGCCCGTGCGTTTTTCTGTTTATGTCGATAGTAATTTGCCGGGAATGCTGGTCGGCGATGAGATGCGCGTTCGCCAGATATTGCTGAATCTGTTGAGCAACGCGGTCAAATATACGAGGAAAGGGCATGTTTTCCTGACCATCGACGGCAAGAATAACGGGTCGGATGGGCTGAATCTTCGTTGCGAAGTGCGCGATACGGGTATCGGCATCAGGGCGGAGGATATGGATAAACTTTTCTCCGATTTTGTGCAGATCGACCCCATCAAAAACAAGGGCATAAAAGGTACGGGCCTGGGGCTTGCCATTACCCGCAATCTCACCCGGATGATGGGGGGCGATATTGCCGTCGAGAGCGTTTATGGCAAAGGCAGTGTCTTTACCGCGACGCTTTTGCAGGGTATTCACAAATATCGGCGCTTTGCGGAAGTCCTGGAGCCGGACAGTAAAAGCGTCCTGGTGTATGAGCCGAAAAGGAGGTATGTTGACTGCATTGTTTCCGCCGTGCGGAATCTGGGGCTGTTCTGCGAGCGCGTGCGCACCCATGTGGAATTCGCCGAAGCGCTGGCCGCCCGGGATTACGGCTTTGTGTTCATTCCCCGCTATTTGATGGCCGAAGTCCTCCCCGAGACGACGCGGCGCGGCTCCAGCGCCATGCCGGTGATTTTCGATGCCGAACCGGGCGAGCAGATGCCGGGCGGCGTGCGCGCGCTGATTATGCCGACTTACGCGCCTGCCATTGCCAATATCCTGAATGGTTTGCCTGACGCGAAGCATTACGCGCACATCGCCGAAAACGGGATTCGCTTTGTCTTGCCCGGGGTGCGCGTCCTGGTCGTCGATGACCTTGCCACCAATCTGCGCGTGTCCCAGGGGCTTCTGGCCATTTACGAGTTGCGGATCGACTGCGCCGCGAGCGGGCACGAGGCTATCGATCTGGTGAGGCACCAGCACTACGACATCATTTTCATGGATCAGATGATGCCGGGAATGGATGGCGTGGAAACCGTCCGCGAGATCCGGAAGATGGAGGGCGAGTATTTCAGGACGGTGCCGATCATCGCGCTGACCGCCAATGCGGTTTCCGGTGTGCGGGAGATGTTCCTCGAAAGCGGTTTCAACGATTTTCTTTCCAAGCCGATAGAAATCGTCCGGCTCGATGGCATTCTGGCCCGTTGGATTCCGAAGGAAAAGCGCCGGGATGCGTCGCTCGCGGTGAAGGAAAAGACGCAGGCGGAGAAGTGCGTGCAATTGCCGAAAATCGAGGGCGTGGATATTGCCGTGGGTTTGTCCCATGTCGGCGGTTCCGAAGAACGTTATTGGAGCCTGCTCGATGTTTTCCGGCAAGATGTGGCGCAACGCCTGCCTTTGCTGGAAGCGCCGGTCTTGTCCGGCGATCTGAAGGCTTTCACCACCGATGTTCACGCCATGAAAAGCGCCCTGGCCAATGTCGGCGCGAATGCCTTGTCGAAATCGGCGGCCTTGCTGGAATCCGCCGGGGTGCGGGGCGACGGCGCATTTATCCGCCAGCATCTCGAAAAGTTCCGCTCGGGCCTGGGCACGCTGGTGATGCGGATAGACGAGGTGCTTGTGGAAGTGCGATCCTGCAAGACGGCGGAAACCATGGCGCAGGCCATCATTCTGGAGCAGGAGGCTTTGGCCCGGCTGAAAGGGGCACTGGAGACGGGAGACCTGGACGGTATGGACGATGCGTTGTCGACGCTGCAATCCTTGCCGCTCGGTGCCAGTCAACGCGATATGGTCTCGAAGCTCATCGGCCTGGTGCTGGTCTCGGAGTTCGAGAAAGCACTGGAGGTGCTCAATACGATGTGACGAAAGTCGCTGTCGTGCATTGATGCGTTTGGGGATCGGATGCCGACATTCGTTATTGCGAACCGAAGGTGAAGCCATCCAATGGACTGGATTGCCACGGTGCTCACGCCTCGCAATGAGGCTCGCCCAGCGTTTTCTCAAAGAGACTTTCCGTCCTCTCCGTCCGCCCCCTTGTCCCGGCGCGGGACGGTTTCCGGGTCGGCGATGATGGGGCGGTAGATTTCCACCCGGTCGCCCGGTTTGAGGACGGCATCGGGTTTGGCGAGTTTGCCGAAGATGCCGGTTTTCTGGGTTTCCAGGTCGATGTGGGGAAACTGCCGCAGGATGCCGGAGCGTTCGATGGCTTCCCGCAATGTGGTGGATTCCGGCACGTCGAGCGTCATCCAGATTTGCTGGTTGGGTTCGGAATAGGCGATACCGATCTGCATGGTTTTTCTCCCGGCGGGTTCAGGCGGTATTTCCCCGCGTGTCCAGCAGGCGTTTGCCCGCCAGCAGGAAGCCGAGCACGGCGAACGCGCCGGGGGGCAGGATCATGAGGAGCGCGCCGCCGTTTTCGTGGACGCGGATTTCCAGAAAGGCGAAGCTCGCGCCCAGAAGCTGCGAGGCTTGCGCGAAAAGGGTGCCGCTGCCGAGGAATTCCCGGATCAGGCCGATCAGGGTCAGGGCAATGGTGAAGCCCAGGCCCATCGCCAGGCCGTCCACGAAGGCGGGCCAGACGCCGTTTTTGGAGGCGAAGGCTTCCACCCGCCCGAGAATGGCGCAGTTGACGACGATCAGGGCGATGAAAAGGCCCAGCACTTTGTAGAGTTCGTGCAGCCAGGCGTTCAGCAGCATGTCCACGACCGTGACGAGGCTGGCGATCAGGACGACGAAAACGGGTATCCGCACCTGCGGACTGATGATGTTGCGAACCAGCGCGACGAGCACATTGGCGATGACGAGCACCGCCGTGGTGGCCAGTCCCATGCCCAGGCCGTTCGTGCCGCTGGTGGTGACGGCGGCGGCGGGGCATAGCCCGATCATTTGGGCAAGGACGACGTTGTTGTCCCACACGCCGTCCTTGACCAGGGTTTTGATGGACGTGCTCATTCGTTCCGCTCCTCCCGTGTGTCGGTGCCCAGCAGTGTCGCCTTGTGGCGGTCGAAGATTTCCAGCCCGCCCTTGACGGCGCTCACCACGGCGCGCGGCGTGATGGTCGCGCCCGCGAACTGGTCGAAGTCGCCGCCGTCTTTTTTCACCGCCCAGTTCGCCGATGCGAGCGTTTTGCCGGTGAAGGTGTCGATCCAGCCGCTTTTGGCGATCTCGATCTTGTCGCCCAGGCCGGGGGTTTCCGTGTGTTTCAGCACCCGCGCGCCCAGGATCTGGCCGTTTTCGTCGACCGCCATCAGGACGGCGATTTCGCCGCCGTAGCCCTTGCCGATGACGGTAAACACCACGCCTTTGACCATCCCGCCCGATCGCGCCCGGTACGCCCGCAAGGGGTTGCCGTTGCCGATGTCGATGTCGGCGCTGTCCGCCAGCAGGTCGTTGTCGGCGAAGGCTTCGGGCAGCACTTGCGCCAGCGAATCGCGCAGGTCACGGGCTTCGGCTTCGGCAATGGCCTGCCGCGTGGCGCTGGAGGCCCAGGCGAGCGTGGCGGAAGCCAGCAGCGTCATGAAGCCCAGCAGCAGCGGCTGATAGAGGGGATGCGCCTTCAGTTCCGCGAATGCCATTTCAGAAGCTCACTTGCCCGCGTTGCGGATGGGTTGGCCCGAGCGGGTTCGGCCCAGGATGCGCGGCCTGATGCCGCGGTCGATGAGGGGAGCCAGCGCATTCATGAACAGGACGGCGAAGGCCACGCCTTCGGGGTAGCCGCCCAGTGTGCGGATGATCCAGGTCAGCAAGCCGACGCCCAGTCCGAAAACGAGCCGTCCCGTGCCGGTGGCCGGGGAGGTGACGTAATCGGTGGCGATGAAGAACGCGCCGAGCATCAGCGCGCCGGAAAGGAGATGGCTGGCGGCGTCCAGACAGGTTTCCGGCGCGACGGCGTGGGCGATCAGGGCGGGAACCAGCGTGCCCGCCAGTACGCCCAGGGGCGCTTGCCAGCGGATGACGCCGGTCGCCAGCAGAAAGATGCCGCCCGCCAGGATCAGGAGCGCGGAAGATTCGCCCATGCTGCCCGCGCGTACGCCGAGCCAGGAAAGCTGCGGCGCATGACCGGCGGCGAGGGCCTGCGCCAGCCCCAAGCCGCGTGAAAGTTCCGTCTTGGCGTAGCCGAGCAGGGAGGCGCTGGTCATGGCGTCCGGCACGGGGATTTGCCCCAGGGTGATGCGCAGGCCGTCGAGAAAACCCGGCGCGTCGAGGCCGGAGAGCGGCAGGGGCACGACCCAGGCGGTCAGTTGCAGGGGAAAGGAAACCAGCAGCGCCACCCGCGCCGCCATGGCGGGATTGAAAACGTTTTGCCCCAGTCCGCCGAACACCTGTTTTGCGACGACGATGGCGATGAATGCGCCCAGTGCGCCGATCCACCAGGGCGACCAGGGTGGCAGCGTCATTGCCAGCAGCCAGCCGGTGAGCAGGGCGGAGCCGTCGCCCAGGAACCCGACCTGCCCCGCATTGCCCGTCAGGCGCAGGCTCATGACCTCGAAAACCTGCGCAAAAAAGAGCGTGAGCAGCCACAGGAAGAAGGCGGGCCAGCCGTAGAGCCAGAAGCCGAACAGGGTGGCGGGCGCGAGCGCGAGCTGAACCCGCAGCATGGTGCGCCGGATTTCACCGCCGCCGTGGGCATGAGGCGCGGCGAAGATGCGGGCTGCATGATAGGCGTCGGCGTTCATGCGGACATTCCTCCGGCGCTTTGGGCGGCGGCGGCTGCCTTGGCGGCTTCGCGTTCCGCCTTGCGTCGGGCGGCGATCTCTGCCTTCTCGCGGGCCTCCCGCGCCAGCCGCTCGCTGCGCGCGGCGGCCAGTTTGCGGGTGGCCTCGGCCTTTTGCCTGGCGCGGTCTTCCGCCGCCAGCGTGCCCTTGGCATGGGCGAAGTATTGCACCAGGGGAATGTGCGCCGGGCAGACGTAGGCGCAGCAGCCACAGGCGATGCAATCCTTCAGGCCGAGTCCGACCGCGCCCTTGAGGTCGTTTCCCCGGATGTGGCGCGCGATTTCCAGCGGCATGATCTGTATCGGACAGGCGCGCGCGCAGCTTGCGCAGCGGATGCAGGCTTCTTCCCGGCGGTCGTCGGCCTGCGCGGCGTCCAGCGCGAGGATGCCGCTCGTCCCCTTGATGACGGGGGTTCGTGCGTGCGGCAGCGAAACGCCCATCATCGGCCCGCCCATGACGAGCCGGGCCGGGGAGCCTTCGATGCCGCCTGCGAAAGCGATGACATCTTCGACCAGCGCGCCGACCGGCGCGACGACGTTGCCGGGCGCGACGACGCAGCCGCCGTTGACCGTCAGCAGGCGGGAGACGAGCGGACGGCCCAGGCGGACGGCTTCCGACACCGCCCTGGCCGTGCCGACGTTGTGCACCACCACGCCCACCGCGGCGGGCAGTGCGCCAGCGGGAATTTCCCGGCCCGTGAGCGTCTGCACCAACTGCTTTTCCGACCCCATCGGGTAGCGCGCCGGAATCGGACGCACCCGCACATCTCCCCACGCGGCGGCGGCCTTCCGCATGGCAGCGATGGCCTCCGGCTTGTTGTCCTCGATGCCGACGATGGCGTCTTTCGCACCGGTGGCGTGGAGCATCAGGCGGATGCCGTCGATGATGGTTTCCGCCTCGTCGCGCATCAGGCGGTCGTCGCAGGAGAGATAAGGCTCGCACTCGCCGCCGTTCATGACGAGCGTCGTCACGCCCGCCTTCCGGGAAGAAGAAAGTTTCAACGCCGAGGGGAAAGTCGCCCCGCCCATGCCCACCACGCCCGCATCGGCGACGCGGCGGCCGATTTCGTCCGGATCGAGGCCCAGGGGGTTGTCGCAGGTCGTGAGTGCGTCGCTCCACTCGTCCCGACCGTCGGCCTCCAGGATGATGGCCTGCACCGGCAGGCCGGAAGGATGCGGCGCGGAGATTTCCCCGATGGCGGCGATGACGCCGGAAGTGGGCGCGTGAATGGCGGCGGAAACCGGCCCCTGCGGATCGGCGAGCTTTTCGCCCTTCTTCACCTTTTGCCCGACCAGCACGGCGGGCCGGGCGGGTGCGCCCAGATGCTGCGCCAACGAAAGATAAAGCCGTTCCGGCATCGGCATGACGCGCACCGGCGCGTCGGCGGCGGGACGTTTGTAGTCCCGCGGGTGGACGCCCCAGGAGCGGGTGAAGATTTTTTCCATCAGGCCCATGCGGATTTTCCTTTCAGGCGGCTGCCGGTTTGGGCATTACCCAGTGCTGCCAGCCGACGGGCATCGGCTGGATGATGAGGGCCTCTGTCGGGCAATGTTCGACGCAGGCGGCGCAGCCCGTGCAGGCTTCCTTCAGAACGTTGTGAATCTGCTTGGGTGCCCCGAGAATGGCATCCGTGGGGCAATACTTGAGACAGCGGCAACAGCCGATGCATAGATCCTCGGCCACCACGGCCAGCTTCGGCCCCTCGTCGAGCACGCTGGAAAGATCGAGGCTTACCCCGAGCTTTTCCGCCAGCGCCAGGGCGACCGCCTTGCCGCCCGGCGGACAGCAACTGGGCGGCGCGTCCCCGGCGGCCATCGCCGCCGCCGCGCCCGCACAGCCGGGAAAGCCGCACTGCCCGCAATTCGTGCCCGGCAGCAGGGCTTCCAGCCTGGCGACATCCGCATCGGCCTCCACCGCCAGAAGCCGCCCGGCGATGCCCAGGGCCAGCCCCAGCGCGGCACCCAGAAGTGTGAGAGTCAGAACAGCCATCATCCTCGCTTACCCTATACGTTCAGTCCGGAAAAGCCCATGAAAGCCAGCGCCAGCAGGCTGATCGTGACAAAGGCAATCGGCGCGCCCGCGAAGGCGGCGGGTACGCGGGAGAGCGCGATGCGTTCGCGCAGGCCCGCAAAGATCATCAGCACCAGCGTAAAACCCACGGCGGAACCGAAGGCGTAAGCGAGGCTCCAGAAAAAGCCATGCGCCTGCTGCACGTTCAGGAGCGAGACACCCAGCACGGCACAGTTGGTCGTGATGAGCGGCAGGTAGATGCCGAGCGCCTGATAGAGACCGGGGCTGGTCTTTCTCACGAACATTTCCGTGAACTGCACCACCGAAGCGATGACCAGGATAAACGTGAGAATGCGCAGGAATTCCAGCCCGAAAGGCACGAGCAGCCAGTGCTCCAGCATCCAGCTCGCGGCGGCGGCCAGCGTGAGCACGAAGGTCGTCGCCATGCCCATGCCCAGGGCGCTCTCCAGATTCCGGGAAACGCCCATGACCGGGCACAGGCCCAGGAATTTGATGAGCACCACGTTATTGACGAGCGCCGTGGAAATCAGAAGCAGCAACAGTTCGCTCATGGCGTGTCGGGGGAGGGCAATGTGCCTTCGGGAAAGGAGTCCGGAGCGGTGTTGCAATGCCCGTGCCAGCCCGTGCCGGTTCCCCAGAACCCATGCCGGACGGGGATCGGCGCGTATGCCTGCTGGCGCGGAAAGTGTTTTTGTCAGGCCCTGTGTCGCAAACCCGACAGGGTTTTCTGCCATCTGCTGCAATATCTCCCGGCACGGAGGGGCACGGCACGGCCACACGCCCGTTAAAATACCGGCACGATGAAACTTTTGGCTTTTGAATTCTCCTGCGAGCGCGCCAGCGTCGCCCTTCGTCTCGGCGGCGAAACCCGCTTGCGCAAAATCGAAGGGCATGGCAATCATTCCGACAACATCCTCGCCGCCGCTCGTAAGCTGTTGGACGAAGGCGGACTCGGCGTCGGCGCGCTCGACGCCGTAGCCTTCGGCAGCGGCCCCGGCGCATTCACCGGCCTGCGCCTGGCCTGCGGCGTCGCGCAGGGCATCGCCCTCGGCGCGGGACTGGGCGTCATCCCCGTGTGCAGCCTCGCGGCGCTGGCCGCGCAATCCCCCCTGCCTCTCGCGCTGGCCGCGACCGATGCGCGCATGGGCGAGATTTACCACGCCCGCTACCGCATCGAAAACGGCCTGCCGGTCGAACTCGCCGCCCCCGCCTGTTGCCCGCCCGAAGCACTGCCGCCGCCGGAAAGCGACTGTTTCGGGCTAGGCTCCGCATTCGCCGCCTTCGATACTCCGCTCGCCGCCGTGCGTGCCTCGCTTGCGGGCTGCGATCCGCTGGCCGTCCCTTCGGCGGAGACCGTCGCCCGTCTGGCGGCGGAAGCGGGCGAAACGGACATCGTGCCCCCCGAGCGCGCCGCGCCTCTCTACGTGCGCAACAAAGTCGCCCTCACCACCGCCGAGCGCCTCGCGCGGGGGAACAAGGCATGACGGCGGACAAATGCCGCCTCGTCCCCATGACGGAAAGCGATCTCGACTGGGTGACGGCTCAGGAAGCCCGCCTGCACGCCGCCCCCTGGACGCGGCGGAACTTCATCGACTCGCTTGATTCGGGCTATTTCTGCCGCCTGATGTACGAGGCCGATTTGCCCGTCGCCTACGCCGTCGCGTTCATGGTGCTCGACGAAGCCCACCTGCTCAATCTCAGCGTGGTGAGCAGCGAACAAGGGCGCGGCCTTGGCCGCCGCCTGCTCGAATTCCTGATGGACGAGGCCCGGCGCGGCGGCGGCATCAGATTTTTTCTCGAAGTACGCCCTTCCAACACGCGCGCCCTCGCGCTGTACCAGCGTAGCGGCTTTGTCGAAATCGGCCGCCGCGCGGGTTACTACCCGTCGCCCGGCGGGCGCGAGGACGCCATCGTAATGCGGTGCGACCTGTGAAACCGCGTCGCGCCGCCATTCTCCGCGAAATGGGCCTCATCCCCCTGTGGCGGCTGCGCGCTGCCGCAAGCGCCGAGGCGGTCGAAACCGTCGAGGCGACACCCTCGGCGGCCCCGCCGCCCGGCGAGAAAAACGTCGGGAAGATTTTTGAAGGCTTCGCCATGGCGGGCGAGGCGAAGAAAGCGGGCGAAGCATATGGATTGCCACGGCCCTCCGGGCCTCGCAATGACGGGGATGTGCATGGATTGCCGCAGCCCTCCGGGCCTCGCAATGACGCCTTCACCCGTCATCGCGAGTTGCGCAGCGACGCGGCACCCCCCGTTGGCCGCGCCGCGAATGCGGTGGTGGAAAACGTCGCCACGCTGGACTGGCCCGCGCTCATCGAGGCCATCCGCGCCTGCCGCGCCTGCGCGCTCTGCAAACAGCGCGAACAGGCCGTGCCCGGCGTCGGCGACCGCAGCGCGCGCTGGATGTTCGTCGGCGAAGGGCCGGGCGCGGAAGAAGACCGGCGTGGCGAGCCTTTCGTCGGACAGGCCGGGAAACTGCTGGACAACATGCTCACCGCCATTGGCCTGGAACGCGGCAAGGACGTTTATATCGCCAACGCCGTCAAATGCCGTCCGCCCTTCAACCGCACGCCCGAGGCGGCGGAAATCGCGGCCTGCCTGCCCTTTCTCGACCGCCAGGTCGCCCTCATCCGGCCCCGGCTGCTTGTTGCCCTGGGTCGCCCGGCGGCACAGGCGCTACTCGGGCGCGAAATCAGCATCGCCGCTGCGCGCGGCAAACGCTTCGAGCGCGACGGTGTCCCCGTGATCGTCACCTACCACCCCGCCTACCTGCTGCGCAACCCGCTGGATAAAAGCAAGGCGTGGGAAGACCTCTGCTTTGCGCGCGCCTTCATGGAAAAAGAAACGGGTACGCGCTGATACGGCTTCGCCATCCCTGCTTAACCGTCATTGCGAGGAGCGAAGCGGCGTGGCAATCCATACGGCTTGTGGATTGCCGCGCTTCGCTCGCAATGACGAAAGGTTTTGGGCCTTGCGGCAAATGTTTGGGGCATCGCCGCATGGATTGCCGCGGGCCTTCGGCCCTCGCAATGACGGGGCGGGTGATTTGTCATTGCGAGGCGCGCAGCGACGTGGCAATCCATGCAGCGGAGCCATCATCCGAAGCGTTGGGGCAAGCGGAACCGCCGTATGGATTGCCACGGGCCTTCGGCCCTCGCTTTTGACGCTAAGGTTTCCCCGCAATTCCAAAGTAATTTTCAGTAAAAGGTTGATAGGCTATTGTCAAGCTGTGTTAACTTCCAGGCTGTTATCTACTTTGACCTGGAC
>JAISNX010000047.1 GCA_031276015.1 Azoarcus sp. | reverse complement strand
AACAGATACAGCAGAAAGGGCAGCAGCAGGAAAAGCCCCGCCCCGCTGACCCGGTGCAGGATGGACACGATGCCCGGCAGCGGCAGCCGAATCCTGACGACGTTCAGGTATTTCGGCCTGCGCCCCGGCACCGGCTTGTTGATGGTTGCCTCCGTCATGAAAAACTCCCTCCTCCAGCAAGAGCGGTATACCCGCTACGAATTCAAAACAAAAACAGCCCCTTACACGAACTTGCACGAACCGGCGACCGGCGGACGCACGTCCTCAGGTCAATTCGTTCAGATAATAATGTCCGGCTGTCGAATACACCCCGCGACGCCATTCCACGGGCTTGTCGTCGTAGGTGTAAGTCACCCGCTCGACCGACAGCAGCGGCGTGCCCTCTTCCACCTGGAGCAGCGCGACGGCGTCCCGATCGGCGGCCACGGCGCGGATGCGCTCCTGGGCGCGGATCATGCGCAACCCGAAACGGGTTTCAAACAACGAATAAAGCGAACTGTTCCAGGCTTGCAGCATCTCCAGGTCAAGCCCCTGGAAAATTTCCTCGGGCAGATAGATCTCATCGGCCACGATCGGCTTCTGCTCGAACTTCAGCACCCGGCGCAGGATGATGATCGGCGTGCCCGGACTGATCGCCAGCAGGCGCGCCGCCTCCTGCCCCGCCTTGGCGCGCCAGCAGTCGATCGGCACGCTCTTGGGATGCGTGAGATTCCCCTCCTCCGGCACCAGACGCAAAAAGCGGTACATCTGGCGCGGATCGTTGTGCGAAGCCACGTAAGTGCCCTTGCCCTGCTTGCGCACCAGAATATTGTCCGCCGCCATCTCGTCGATGGCCTTGCGCACCGTGCCTTGCGAAACATTGAAACGCACGGCCAGCTCCTGTTCACTGGGAATGACCTGCCCGGGACGCCACTCCCCCACCTCAAGCGCCTGTAGAATCAGGGCCTTGATCTGGCGGTAGAGCGGGCTGAAAGTTGGGGATACGCGCGACATGCGCGAATTTGAGCACAAAAAATCGCTATCGTCCATGGGGCGTTATTTGTCTTACACAATATATAAAACATCGGTTTGACATGGGCGAGGGTTCTACCCTACCATCTCCAGGCTTTCGGTTTCGCGCGCCGGGCAAGCCTGCGCGTACAATCCGTGGCCGTAACCCATAAATGGATTCATCCACCAACGTCACACATATGAGAGGGAGGAGCACCCCATGAGTAAAACCCCCGTGCGCGTCGCCGTCACCGGTGCCGCGGGCCAGATCGGCTACGCCCTGCTGTTTCGCATCGCCAGCGGAGAAATGCTTGGCAAGGATCAACCCGTCATCCTGCAACTGCTGGATCTGCCGCAGGCGCAAAAAGCCGTCCAGGGCGTCATCATGGAACTGGACGATTGCGCGTTCCCGCTGCTGGCTGGCGTGACGGCCACCGACGACCCCAACGTCGCCTTCAAGGACGCGAAAATCGCGCTTCTCGTCGGTGCCCGCCCGCGCGGCCCCGGCATGGAACGCAAGGATCTGCTCACCGAAAACGCCAAAATCTTCACGGTGCAGGGAGCCGCCATCGGCCAATACGCCGATCCTGGCTGCAAGGTGCTGGTCGTCGGCAACCCGTGCAACACCAACGCCTACATCGCCAAGGAAATCGCGCAGAAATACGGACGCATCCCGGCCAGGAACTTCACCGCCATGCTGCGCCTCGACCACAACCGCGCCCTGTCGCAACTGGCCGCCAAATCGGGCCGTCCGGTCGCCAGCCTGAAAAACCTGGCGGTATGGGGCAACCACTCGCCGACCATGTACGCCGACTACCGCTTCGCCACCGTCGGCGACGACAGGCTCAAGCCCCTCATCGACGACGAAGCCTGGAACAAGGACGTCTTCCTGCCCACCGTCGGCAAACGCGGCGCGGCCATCATCGAAGCGCGCGGCCTCTCGTCCGCGGCCTCGGCGGCCAACGCCGCCATCGACCACATCCGCGACTGGGTGCTCGGCTCGAAAGGCGAATGGGTCACGATGGGCGTGCCCTCCGACGGCTCCTACGGCATCCCCGAAGGCATCGTCTTCGGCTTCCCGGTCACGACCGAAAACGGCGAATACAAAATCGTCCAGGGTCTCGAAATCGACGAATTCTCGCGCGAACGCATGACCAAAACCCTGAACGAACTGCTCGAAGAACGAGACGGCATAAAAGAACTCCTGGCCTGACACCGCCATTCCCCGCGCGGAAGGCGCGCGACGATCCATCGCGCGCCTTCCGCCGGAATCTCCCCATGAAAGCCCCACCGCCCCGAACCGCCCGCGGCGGTCATCCGCGCGACGTACTTTTCGCCGGAGAAAAACCTTTTCCCGCGCTACCGGCGGTCGACCATTACGCGGGAGCCGAAAAATTCCTGCGCAAGGCGCTCGCCCTGCAACAAACACTCGGCCCCGTATTCGACATCACCGCCGATTGCGAAGACGGCGCGCCCGCTGGCGGCGAAAGCGAGCACGCGGCGATGCTGACCGCGCTCATCGACAGCCCCGACAACCGCCATGGCCGCGTCGGCGCGCGCATCCACGACATCACGCATCCGCACTGGCGGCGCGACCTCGAAATCCTGCTCGCGGGCGCGGGCGCGCGGCTGGCCTTCATCACCCTGCCCAAGGCGCGCGGCGCGGCGGACGCCACCACCCAGATCGCGGCGCTGCGCGAACTCGAAGCGCGCCACGGACTCGAAACGCCCATCCCCACGCACGTCCTCATCGAAACCCATGGCGCATTGCGCGAAGTCTGGCAAATCGCCGCCCTGCCCGGCGTGGAATCGCTCGACTTCGGCCTGATGGATTTCGTCTCCGCCCATCGCGGAGCCATTCCCGGCACGGCCATGAGCAGCCCGGAACAATTCAGTCACCCCCTGATCGTGCGCGCCAAGACCGAAATCGCCGCCGCCGCGCTCGCCAACGGTCGGGTACCGACGCACAACGTCAGCACCCGGATCGACGACCCGGCAGCCGTCGCCGACGACGCCCGCCGTGCCCGCCGGGATTTCGGCTACCTGCGGATGTGGAGCATCCACCCCGCGCAAATCCGCCCCATCCTCGCGGCCATGCAACCCGGCCACGACGAAACGGAAGAAGCCGCTGCCATCCTCATCGCCGCCCAGGACGCCGCATGGGGGCCGATCCAGCGCCATGGGCAGCTGCACGACCGCGCTTCCTACCGTTATTACTGGACGCTGCTCGAACGCGCGCACAACACTGGCATGACGCTTCCCGGCGAAGCCGCCCGGCGTTTTTTCGACCCGCCGCGATAAAAGCCGGGCATCACGGAAACACCGTGTCGAGCGGCTTTTGAAGAAACGCCTTCGTCATCTGCCAGCCGTCACATTACCAAAGTGAGCATGACGACCGGACAGTTCGCGTGCAACACTCACGACATACGGAACTTGACAGGAATTCCGTGAATTTGTACCGTACATGCATTCGCCAAATGCAAGGTCGGTGACGGCTCGCAGGAATTCACCAGAATCGTGCTCACCGCCGTCATCGTCGCCGAATGAACACAAGCCGTGGCAAGGGCTACGGCAAACAAAGGATTTCAGGAGGATAAAATGGTTGCCAGTATCAAGGGAACGAGCATTGTCGGCAGACTGAATGGCTCGGTGGGTGAAGGCGGTTTCAACAGGCCCGAAGACGTAGTTATCGTGCAGCAGTTATTGCAGGACAAGGGGTACTATCTTCCAGGCACTCTCGACAGGAGATGCGGCATCCTTACCATCAAAGCGATCAAGGAGTTTCAGGCGACATATGTCATGCAGGCCCCGGACGGCCTGATCCAGCCGGACAAGAACACCTGGAAGAAATTGATCACCGATAAAAACAGACTGATTCCACGCACTGGGCCACCGGTCAGCCCGACAAAAATCAAACTGGTGCCTGGGGTCAAGAAACCGGCACCCGCCCCTGCCTCTGTGGAAAACCTGATTCGTATCATGAATCACATTGCGACGTTCGCGCCAGGCGACATGAACAACAATGCTAGAAGCAATGGTTTTGGCGATGGTGACGGTAGCGGCGAAAACCATGTGAGTACGACACAGCTGATCGAAAAGGCCAGAGCACTCGATCCGAACTTTCTCCCCAAGAAGAAAGATGCAGGGACATCTTTGGGTCAGTGCGCGTCTTACGTCAAAATCGGTTTGGCTGCCGCCAACTTCGTTACCGGATACCTCCCTGGCGCGTCGGCGAAAAACATGGGTGACGCACTAAAGAAGCAAGGATTCAAGAACATGATGGAGAGCATCTTTCCCAAAGATAAAGATAAGATACCGTGCCAAAGCCTTCCGAAAGGCGCGGTGCTTGTTTATACAGGCGGCGCTCACGGTCACATCGAAATATGGTCAGGGAGCCATTTCATGAGCGACTACATCACCACGCGAGCGAGGTCAAACGAAATCAAGGACCCGGTGACACTGATTCGTAGAACTGGCCATGACAGAACCCTCATAGGCATCTGGACGAAGGGGAACTGAAATGAAGTTTCTCCACATTATTTTTCTTGCGGCAGCAACACTGGCCTATCCATTGGCGATGGCAAGGGGCGATGTTTACCACGATGATTTCACGCGGTTTCTGCACATTACCGGCAAAGCGGCTTCAGGGAGTATTACATGCAGCGACAACCCGGTTGACCTTCATTTCACCGCTGGACGGACATTTTCCGGCACACCAGAACCAGATAAAAGCGACCCGGAGTATGCACCGTTTGCCAAAGAAAATGTTCCAGCTACCTCAATTTACTTTGTCTCGTACAGTCAAGGCCCTTTGGAGAATTTGACATTCATCATTGAGGCCAAGAATGCGCAGCTACACGTTGATTCACCGTCCCGTATTCGCTTCACCTTTCTTGATGATCCAAGGGTTTTTCATCTGGAGTTGGTCGACGTCAGAATGACGCCGATCAGATCGGGAAAGCTGCCCAAAAATAGCCGCTATACAAGAACAAAGAACGAATACGACGATGGCTACACTGTAACGGCTCCTGCCGCTGTCTATTTCTGGCTGAACGACGAAGTCGACCAGAAAAAGCTTTGTGACATAGACGCGTCTGTGGGTTAGAGCCGGGAGGCGGACAATCAATTCGGCACAGTGCCTGTTTACACGAACGGCACTCACGGTCACATCGAAATATGGTCAGGGAGCCATTTCATGAGCGACTTTACTACGCAACGAGCAAGGACGTCCGACGATAACGCAGTAATTAAGGAAACTGGCCGTTACAGAACCCTTATAGGCATCTGGACGAAGGGGATTTGAAATGAAGTTTCTCCGCATTATTTTCCTGGCGGCGGCAATGCTGGCCTGTCCGCTGGCGATGGCGAGGGGTGATGTTTACCACGATGATTTCACGCGGTTTCTGCACATTACCGGCAAAGCGGCCTCAGGGGATATAACGTGCCGCGGTAACCCGGTTGAACTTCATTTCTCCGCTAGTCGAATTTTTTCCGCCATACCAGATAATAAAAGCGATCCGGACTATGCACCGTTTGCCAAGGAAAACGTTCCAGCAACTTCGATTTACGCCGTCTCGTACAGTCAAGGCTCTTATGAGAATTTGGCATTCGTCATGAGGAGAAAGAATGCTCAACTACACATTGATTCACCGTCCCGTATTCGCTTCACATTTCCTGATGATCCGAGGGTTTTTCATCTGGAGTTGGTCGACGCCAAGATGACACCGATCAGAGCGGGAAAGCTGCCCAAGAATAGCCGCTATACAAGAACAAAGAACGAAAATGACGATGGCTACACTGTAACGGCTCCTGCCGCTGTCTATTTCTGGCTGAACAACGAAGCCGACCAGAAAAAGCTTTGCGACATAAACGCGTATGTGGATTAGAGCCGGGAAGCGGGCAATCAGTTCAGCGTAGTGCCTGTTTACACGAACGGCACTCACGGTCACATCGAAATATGGTCAGGGAACCATTTCATGAGCGACTTTATTGTCACACGAGCGAGGTCAACCAAGTCCAATGACCCGGTAACACTGATTTATAGAACTGGCCGTGCTACAACAAGGGCACCCTCGTCCTGAGCGTGCTGAGTCCGTTCACCGTGGGTGGGCAAAACTTCAGCATCGAGAGTGTGGCCAGCGGCCAACACAGCCGGGACGCCCTGTACAGCCCGCAGCGTGTCAGCCTGGGTGGCGTAGCCTCGGTGCGGGGTTTCAAGGAGCACACCCTGACGGGCAACAGCGGCGGCTACTGGCGCAACCAGCTACGCTGGCGTCGGGCGGTGGACTGGCAGGCACCCAAGGCTTACGTGAGCGACTACTCGGTGGCGCTGGCCTAGATGGTGTCGTCACGAGATATATGTTATTCTATAGGGGTTAGAATTTTTGGAGTCTCTCATGTCTTGCGAACAACATCGGCACGATATTTCAGATCACGTGTGGTCACTTTTAGACCCCCATCTTCCCGGCAGGAAAGGCT
>JAISNX010000155.1 GCA_031276015.1 Azoarcus sp. | reverse complement strand
ATTGGCTGATACCCGTCATACTTTGAACCGTCGTATGGCGCTTGTGGATGCTGCGCAAAGGCTTGTGACGCCAGACACAACGGCAAGGCAAAAAGCAGTGGGTAGCGCATGGTGTGGGTTACTTCTTGCCCGCGTAGGGATCGGTCGTCCAGCAGACTGCGAACATGGGGGCGTCTTCATGACTATTGTCACCGCAGGCAGTCAAACTCTTGAGGTGCATGACGAGCGGCGTATTGAAGCCTTTGTACCAGCACACGATGTCCATGTCTCTTGCTTTGAAGAACGTGAAAGGAATGTATTTTCTTGGTGCCGGTCTGAGTTCAGCCAGCGGTTTTCCGGTGTGAAACACTTGATACCCGCTGAACACGAACTCGCCCTTCACGGTCTTGATGGAAAGCGGGCATGCATAGGTTGCCGTATCCCAGTTCGGCTCCGGGTCTTCGACGATCTCATCGCAACCGTCGCACGGATCTGGCGGTTCGGGCTTCTCTGCAAAAGCGGCCTGTGTCGCCAGACACAGCAGCAGGGCAAAAAGTAGTTTGTGAAACACTTACGGCTCGGCTCCTACTTCTTGCCTGCGTAGGGGTCGGTTGTCCAGCAGGCCATGTGCAGGGGGGGGGTGTAATTTATCCCACAGGCGGTCAGCCCCCTAAGGCGTTGCATAACGAGCGGCGTATTAAACCCTTTGTACCAGCACGCAATGTCCATCTCGTCTTTTTCACTAAATGTGAAGTGAATGTATTTTCTTGGTGCCGGTCTGAGCTTGGCCAGTGGGTCTCCAGCACCAAACACTTTATAGCCACTGAATTTGAACTCACCTTTCGGTGTCCTGATGGAAAGCGGGCAGGTGTAAGCCGTCGTTTCCCAGTTCGGCTCGGGGTCTTCGACGATCTCATCGCAACCGTCACACAACGCTGGCGGCACGGGCTTCTCTGCAAAAGCCATTTGTGCCGCCATGCACAGCGGCAGGGCAAAAAGCAGTGGGTAGCGCATGATGGCCTCTACGGATCAATAGTTGGACGTTTTACCGCACAGTGCGGGTTCACCCGATGGCTCCTCGACCAGTTCGATGACGAAAAACGCCTCTGCATCATTCGAAACATAGTCGTCGCATTTTGGAGAGATTTTCCTTTTGCTAAAAGGATTCCCTGTGTCATTGATAATGGCAGGATTGGGCTTCCACTGGTCGTACACCACAATATCCTTTCCGTAATACTCAACCAAAATCGCCGCATGCCCCTTGAAGCGGAATTCCCCGGTTTTTCCATTCTTTATCGGAAACGTGGCAATGGCCGTACCCGGCATGATGTTGTTGCCCACGACCTTCTTGCCGCGCCGCCATGCTGAAGTCGACCACACTTTGCCCTCTGCGGAAGCAATCAGCGCCTTGACGGCAGCGGTGCATTCCCTGCCGTAGCCCGCGTCTATATCCACCTGAGTGCTTACCCACTCGTTCTTCGCGGCCAGTTCCGCGCATTTTTTCAGATCAACGATGAAACCCATGTCCGTTTCTCCTCAGGCGTAAGTCTTGTTCGTTGTCAAATCCCATCCAGCCGCGATATGACCGGCTCCCGTGCCGTCCGCGCGCCTTTGCTGGATGTAGTCCCAATGTATCTTGCCGTAGCTGAAGGAGACGATCTCCGCGGGGAAATCCCCACCGCCGCTATAGTCAATGGCTGTGACGATAACTTGCTCCAGCCGGATTTCAGCGTACTTCACCTTGTCGCCGCCCGCGCGGCACAGTTCGATGACAACTTCTTTGATGTGTTTGCCCGTGCAGCAGGCTTCGGCAAGTTTGGGGGTGGCTTTGTCCAGCAGGTGAACGATGTTGAAAGTGCCGTGATTGACCCGCTCGGAAGTCGCCCCGCCAGACGATGAAGCCGTGGCCGAGGCGGGTTGCTCTATTTTGTGGGTGTAGGCAAGGACTTCGATCCAGTCCTTGTGCGCGGCATCGGTGCTCTCGCCCGGAATGCCGTCGATTTTGATGAATGCGTCAAAAGCCATGTTGTAACTCCCTTGAAAATGGCCCCTTCAGGCCGTGAGAAAGTTCATGGGGTGGGATACTACGCATTGACAGCCCTTCGATCAAGCATGTCGAAAAAATTTTTCCCTCCGCGCCGCATCGAGCAAATGCGGCGCGGGGGGCCGTCCGCAAGAGAACCCGCAGCCCCCTTTTCTCCTCAGGGAATCACCACCCTTTGCACCTTCGACCAGTGGCTGACGCCTTCGCGCGTGACATACCGCAGCGCGTAGTAAAGCGTTTTGCCGCTCTCGGACGTGGTAAAGGTGTGTTCCCACGGGTTATGCGAAAACGTTTCCATGTGCAGCAGATCGGTGGGTTCCGTAATGGGCACGTCCGAAATCAGATAGCCCAGGTTGAAATGATCCACGCCGTAGGGCTTGGCCCCTTTGTAGCGGACGCGGATCACCCCCGGTACGTTGGGATTGGTCTCCGCTTCGCTCTCCGGCCCGTCGTGGGGCACGGGGATGGGAGTCGGCACGGTATCCCGCGTGGTGACGCCCAGCTCCAGCCGCTGCGGAGGCGTCATCTTGCTGTTGCTGCGGATGCGCTCCGCAGCGAATTTGCGCAGGGCGGTAATGAGCGTTTTTTTGGCTTCGTCCTTCGCCATCCGGTTAATCTGTGTGGGGGTGGTGTGATAGGTGGTATAGGCTGTGTTGAAGGCGGTAATGGTGGCGATTGTGGCAGTGCATTCTGCGGCGACCCAACCATAGGCGGTCTGGGTGCTGGTGTTGCTGAGCTTGGTCGACCAGACGGCGATGAGTTTGATAAGGCCGTCTTCGCTGGAGGGGACCCAATCAGTGTTTGAGGTCATGATGGTGGTTCCTTTATGCAAGATGTTGATTAATGAAGGTTTTCGGGCGCGCCCGGAAGGTTTGCGGGCACGCCCGCAAGGTTCAAGGGCATGCCCGCAAGGTTCAAAGGCATGCCCGCAAGGTTCAAGGGCATGCCTGCGAGGTTCAAGGGCACGCCTGCGAGGTTCAAGGGCATGCCCGCAAGGTTCAAAGGCATGCCTGCGAGGTTTGCAGGCAGTCCTTTTCAGGCATCTGGTCTTGCCCTGTCGCGGATGGTAGCTGGTTTTTTCGCAGAGTGGGCTTTGTGAATGGACTGGAAGCCCTGTCGGCATGCGCCAATGATGGGGGCAGGTGGTTTGGTTTACGTGCCCTTCGGAAAAACGTAGAATGTCGGGCTTTCGCGCCGATATGGTGAAGTTTGCAGGCACTTGTAGACACGCCTTTGGGGGTGCACGGTGAAAGCGGTATGCGTTCGCGCCTCTGTCATCGGTGCCGGTCTGTACGCGCTACGCCGCTACCCGGACGAGGAAGAACGCGGCATCGCCTGCAAACGGTGAGAGGCGCTCTGCCGGTAATGGCAATCTTGCGTGTCACGGCGAACAGCGCGACGCCGACAAGGCCGAGGACGCGAAATATCGCTAAAGGGGAGGGCGGGCATTGCCGGACTGAATATGGAATTCAAGACCTTCGTTTTTTATTTTCTCTCGACCATCCTGCTGCTGGCGGCCCTGCGCGTTGTCACGGCCCGCAATCCGGTGCACGCGGTGCTTTACCTGGTGCTGGCATTTTTCAACGCCGGGGGGATCTGGCTGCTGCTGTCGGCGGAGTTTCTCGCTATCACGCTGGTGATGGTCTATGTCGGCGCGGTGATGGTGCTGTTCCTCTTCGTGGTGATGATGCTGGACATCGACTTCAGGAAGCTGCGCGAAGGCTTCTGGCACTATCTGCCGATGGGGGCGCTGGTCGGCGCGCTGTTGGCGGCTGAGATGGTGCTGGTGCTCGGCGGGCGCTATTTCGGTCTCGATGCCATGCCGGAACCGGCGGCAACGCCAGCCGATTACAGCAATACGCAGGAGCTGGGCCGGGTGCTCTACACGGAGTATGTCTATCCGTTCGAGCTGGCGGCCTTCGTGCTGCTGGTCGCCATGGTCGCGGCGGTGTCGCTGACCTTGCGCCGCCGCCGCGCGAGCAAATACGTCGCGCCGGAAACGCAGGTCGCCGCCCGCCACGAGGAACGGGTGAGGCTGCTGAAAATGGCCGTCGAAAAAGAATCCGCCGGGCAGGCAGGGGACGCCGCCGACGCCGGGACGGAAGAGGGCGGTGAACAGACGACAAGCGACGCGCAGCCGGGGAGTGCCTGAAAAATGCTTTCGCTTTCCCACTATCTCATCCTGGGCGCGATCCTGTTCGCCATCGGCGTGATGGGGATATTCCTCAACCGGAAAAACCTTATCGTCCTGCTGATGGCGATCGAACTGATGCTGCTCGCGGTGAACATCAATTTCATCGCCTTTTCGCACTACATGGGCGACATCGCCGGGCAGGTGTTCGTTTTCTTCATCCTCGCCGTGGCGGCGGCGGAATCGGCCATCGGGCTGGCGATCCTGGTCGCCATGTTCCGCAACCTGCGCACGATTCATGTGGATGGTCTGGACAGTCTCAAGGGCTGAAAGGGAAGCGCCGCGACAAATGGACATGCAAACGCTTTATCTTCTTGTGCCGTTCGCGCCGCTCGCCGGCGCGATCGTCGCCGGGCTGTTCGGCAAATTCATCGGACGCACGGGCGCGCATCTGGTCGCCATCGCGGGCGTGCTGGCCGCTTTCCTCGCCTCGTTGCTGGTCTTCCAGGACGTGCAGG
>JAISNX010000021.1 GCA_031276015.1 Azoarcus sp. | reverse complement strand
GCCTTCCTGCTCGGCAAGCGGCTCGGCTTTGGCCGCGAAGCCTTCACCCCGCACTCGCTCACCCTCACCATGGTGGGAGCCTCCCTGCTGTGGGTCGGCTGGTTCGGCTTCAATGCCGGATCGGCGGCGGCGTCCAACGGCGTGGCCGGGCTGGCCTTCGTCAACACCATCCTCGCCACCGCCGTGGCGACCCTGGCCTGGCTGGCGGGCGAGTCCATCTTCAAGAGCCATCCCTCCAGCCTCGGTGCGGCTTCCGGCGCGGTGGCGGGCCTGGTGGCGATCACCCCCGCGGCGGGCTTCGTCGGCCCGGTCGGCGCGCTGGTCATCGGCGCTGCCGCCGGGCTTGTCTGCCTGTGGGGCGTGAATGGCCTGAAGAAACTGCTCGGCGCGGACGATGCGTTCGATGTGTTCGGCGTCCATGGCGTGGGCGGCATCCTCGGTGCCATCCTCACCGGCGTGTTCGCCGCGCCATCGCTGGGCGGCACGCAGGGCGCGGACTTCTCCATCGTTGGCCAAGTGATCGTGCAGATCAAGAGCGTGGGCGTCACCATCGTGTGGTCCGGCATCGTGGCCTTCGCTGCCTACAAGATCGCCGACGTGCTCGTGGGATTGCGGGTCACGGAAGAACAGGAGCGCGAGGGGCTGGACATTTCCTCGCACGGCGAAAGCGCCTACCACTACTGATCGGCTGTTAGCAGCAGGTTTTTCTCCAACCTCGATGTGTTGTCATTCGGCGCTCTCCGGAGCGCCGTCTTTTTTGTCACACCCGGAATTTGACTTCAGTCAAGGGTTGCTCAGGGCGAGCACAAACTGCTATTACAGTTCGCCTATCATGCCTTCCGGCGATTCAAGCCTGTTTTCTTGACCTTGTTTTCAATCCGGAGGGAACGATCCATGAAAAAACAACTACTCGCGGCGGCCATTGCCGCATTTGCCGTGTCTGGTGTCGCCGTTGCCCATGAGGCGGGCGATGTGATTCTTCGCGTCGGTGTTGCGCATGTGGCACCGGATGTAAACAGCGGCAAGATTAGTACCGGACTAACTGGAAAGATTCCTGGTACTAAAGCGGACGTCGACTCAAACACTCAGCTTGGCCTAACCGCCACTTGGATTGTTGCGCCACACCTCGGCGTTGAAGTCTTGGCGGCGACACCATTTACTCACGACATTAAAGTCAAGGGACTTCCCGGCGACTTTGCTGCTGCTAACGGCAAGTTCGGTAAAGCCACGCACTTGCCGCCTACAGTCAGTGCCCAGTACTTTTTCCTTGATCCAAAGTCCAAGTTCCAACCCTATGTCGGCCTTGGCCTGAACTACACGATTTTCTTTAATGAGAAGCTTGCCGGCAGAGAAAAAACCCTCGGTTTTCACGGTCTCGATCTGGAAAATTCCTGGGGTCTTGCCGCGCAGATTGGCGCAGATGTCGCCATCACCGACAGACTGTTCCTGAATGCCGCCGTCTGGAAGATCGACATCAATACCACGGCTACCAGCCGCCATGAGGCTTTGGGCAAAGTCAAGGTCGACGTAGACATCGACCCGTGGGTTTACTTCTTCGGCGTCGGCTACAAGTTCTGACGCGCGATCTGCCTCCGCAAGAACAACGGCCCTGTTCGCAAGACAGGGCCGTTTGCCGTTCCGGCAGGGCGCGGAAATGCCGGACAAACGTCATTGCGAGGTGCCTGCCATCCCGGCAGGTCAGCGCCATCAAAATTTATACAAAACAAGCACTTGCTCGTTCGTGCCGAGGGTACGGAAAATGAGTGCAGTCATTTTCAAAAATGTTCATGACTACTTTTGAAAATATTCATGACTATTTTTAAAAATGTTCATAACCATTTTCGATAGTGCCACGGTCATTTATCCGCAGGGGGAATGCGGCATCGCCAAAAACAAGTTTTCAGCGAAACACGATGGTCTTGTTGCCATGAACCAGCACCCGGTCTTCGAGGTGGTAGTGCAGGCCACGGGCGAGGACGGTTTTTTCGATGTCCTTGCCGTAGCGCACCATGTCGGCAACGGTGTCGGTGTGGTCGATGCGGATCACGTCCTGTTCGATGATCGGCCCCTGGTCGAGTTCGGCAGTGACGTAATGGCAGGTGGCCCCGATCAGTTTCACGCCCTTGGCCCACGCCTGGTGATACGGGCGCGCCCCGACAAAGCTCGGCAAAAAGCTGTGATGGATGTTGATGATCCGCCCCGGATAGGCGGCGCATAGCTCGGGCGGAAGGATCTGCATGTAGCGCGCCAGCACCATGGCATCGCCGCGCGCTTCCTCGAAAATGCGCCGCACCTCGGCATAGGCCGCCGCCTTGCCGCCAGGCGTGACCGGAACGTGATGGAACGGTATGCCGTGCCATTCGACAAACCCGCGGAAGGTGTCGTGATTGGAGATCACGCAGGGAATTTCGACATCCAGCTCCCGCGCCTGCCAGCGCGCAAGGAGATCGTAGAGGCAATGTTCCTGCTGGCTGACGAGGATGACCAGGCGCTTCTTGACCGCCGAATCGGCAATCTTCCAGTCCATGTCCAGTTCTTCGGCGATGGGGCGGAAATGCTCGCACAGTTCCGGCAGGCCGAAGGGGAGCGAATCGGCACGGATTTCGACGCGCATGTAATAGCGCCCGGCTTTTTCGTCGTCGTCGGGCGGCTGTGCGTGCAGCGAGGTTTCGAGAATCCAGCCCCGATGCGCGGCGAAGAACCCCGAGACGCGGGCGACGATGCCCACCCGGTCGGGACAGGAAGCCGTCAGGGTGTAGAAACGCTCCCGGAACATGGCGGGTTCAGGCCAGCGCCGCGAAGGCGCGGTCGATTTCCGCGCGCAGGGCAGGGTAGTCGCGCGCGACGGGGAATTGCGGGAATTCGCGCGCCACGTTCTCGGGCGGACTGAACAGGATGCCGCCGTGTGCGGCCCCGAGCATGGCGGTGTCGTTGTAGGAGTCGCCCGCCGCGACCACCTTGAAATTGAGTTCGCGGAAACGCTGCACCGCCTGGCGTTTCTGGTCGGGCATGCGCAAATGGTAGTCCGTCACGAATCCGGCGGCATCGGTCTCCAGGCTGTGACAGAAAAGCGTCGGCCAGGCAAGCTGGCGCATCAGCGGATGGGCGAATTCGTAGAAAGTGTCGGAAAGAATGACGACCTGATAGCTCTCGCGCAGGCTGTCGAGGAACGCGCGCGCGCCGGGCAGCGGCCCCATGTCGGCGATGACTTTCTGGATGTCGGACAGCCCCAGGCGATGCCGGGCCAGGATGTCGAGCCGGTAACGCATCAGCGTGTCATAGTCCGGCTCATCGCGCGTGGTGCGGCGCAGTTCCGGAATGCCGGTACGCCCGGCGAATTCGATCCAGACTTCCGGCACCAGTACCCCTTCAAGGTCAAGACAGACGATACGCACCGAAGCCCCCAAGTGAACTTTTGAAAGGCGCGATTCTAGCAGCAGCGTGAAACGGCTGTGCAAATCGTCCCCATCGGGCGCGACCTCCCGGCCCCGTGGAAAAACGTCGGCAAAAAATCCCGACCGTGAATTCTCCCCGGTAGACAAGGCATATTGGATTGAAAAGGTATGCTCCGGAACGATAAATTTTTCCGGAAGCGGTAATCCATCAAGCCCGATGCGATGCCTAACGCTTAAAATGTGCCCCTTCCCTTCACGACCTGAACGCCCGGTTTTGCCGCCGGAGCATTTTCAATGCTTCACGCCGGTTTTCCGGGCGGCGCTTCAACCCGGAGTCAAGACTCACAATGATAAAGCTCATCCCCATCGCCAAGCTCCAGGTGGGCATGTACATACACGACCTGAATTGTGCATGGCTCATGCATGATTTCCTGCGCAACAGCTTTCTCGTCGATAGCGAAAAAACGCTGCAAAAGGTCGTTGCCATCGGCATGCAGGAAGTCTATATCGATGTGTCGCAAGGCATAGACGTCGGCGACGCGCCCACGCAGGAAGAAGCCCGCCGCGAGGTCGACCGGCAGATCAACGGGATAGCGGATCGCAACAATGCCTCGCCGCGCACGGCCACGCTTGGCGAGGAACGCCGTCATGCGCGCAAGCTGCACGTGGAAGCCAACCGCATCGTGTATGGCATGATGCATGATGTGCGGATCGGCAAGCAGATCGAGATCGAGCAGATCGAGCCGATGGTCGAGCGCATCGTCGATTCCATCTTCCGCCAGCAAGACGCCCTGTTGCCGCTGGCGCAGCTCAAGAACCACGACGAATACACGTTCCAGCATTCGGTGTCCGTGTGTGCCCTGATGACCACGTTCGCCCGCGCCATGGACATGACGCGCGATGTCATTCACGAAATCGCCATCGGTGCCTTGCTCCACGATGTCGGCAAGGCCACGGTGCCCGACAGCATCCTGAACAAGCCGGGCAAGCTGACCGACGCGGAATTCTCCCAGATGAAATCGCATGTCGTGCAAAGCAAGATCATCCTGGAAAACACGCCGGGCATCAGTCCCATTGCGCTGACGGTCGCCGCCCAGCACCATGAACGCTACGACGGCAGCGGCTATCCGAACAGGCTCAAGGGCAAGGACATCAGTTGTTACGGCCAGATGAGTTCCATCGTCGATGTTTACGATGCGATCACCTCCGACCGTTGTTACCACAAGGGGATACCGCCTACCGAGGCGCTGCGCAAGATTCTCGAATGGAGCAAATTCCATTTCAACCCGGAACTGACGCAGGTGTTCATTCGCGCCTTGGGCATCTACCCGACCGGCTCGCTGGTGCGGCTGGAAAGCGGGCGGCTGGGCATCGTCGAGGAGCAGCATCCGGACAGGATCATGCTGCCCAAGGTCAAGACCATCTTCCATGTCAAGGGCCACTACCTGAAGCCCGAAATCATCGACCTGCGCCATTCGCAGGATCGCATCGTCGCCTACGAGAACTTCGAGCAATGGAAGATCGACCCGGCGAAATGGAAAGACTGATTGCCTGAGGAACAAGCGCGAGCAGGGTGGCGTTCAAAAGTGGCACGGTGGCAATCCATGTGCCCGTGATTCCCGCAACGTCGCCCGCCAGTGCGGGTAGCCGCCGCCGTGTGGATTGCCGCGGGCCTTCGGCCCTCGCAATGACGGGGTGGGAGACTCGTCATTGCGAGGCGCGCAGCGCCGTGGCAATCCATGTGGCGGTTCGATCTTCCGGAAGGCCAGGGCAGACCGCAAGGCCGTCTGGATTGCCACGGGCCTTCGGCCCTCGCAATGACGGGATGTGGAGGCGGTGCCACACCCCGTCATTGCGAGGCGTGCGGCCTCACACATCGTCATTGCGAGGCGCGCAGCGCCGTGGCAATCCATATGCCCGTGATCCCCGTAATACCGCCCGCCAGTGCGGATAATCGCCGCCGTGTGGATTGCCGCGGGCCTTCGGCCCTCGCAATGACGGGGTGGAAGATTCGTCATTGCGAGGCGCGCAGCGCCGTGGCAATCCATGCGGCGGTTCAATTTCCTGGAGCGCCGATACAATCTGAACCGCCTTCTGGATTGCCACGGGCCTGCGGCCCTCGCTTTTGACGAGGAGTTGGCTGTCTGTGCGTGACGGCAAGGCAGGCCGCGATACTTCGCTTGCGAGGAATGACAAAAAACATTCCGGCTTCGGATTGTGTCGGCATCTGAACCCAAAACGCCCTAGCGGTTTAGGCCCGCTGTCCTTGCTGCCAGCGTGCGGTCGAGCGCCTGCGCGGCGGCTTGGGTCAGGGTGCGCAATTCGGCATCGTTCATGACATAGGGCGGCATGAAATACACGGTGTTGCCAATGGGCCGCAGGAGCGCCCCGGCATCGAGCGCGGCGGCGAAGAAGCGGCGGGGGAAATCCGCCGGTGCGCCCTCGACATCGAAAGCGGCAATCATCCCGCATTGGCGCGGATGGCGCACCGCCGCGTGACCGGAGAAGGTCTCCGCGAGCAGCCCCGACAGCAGCGCGGCGCGTTCGCGGTTGGCGGCGAGCACGTCGTCCTCGTCGAAAATATCCAGCGTCGCCAGCGCGGCGCGGCAGGCGAGCGGATTGCCGGTGTAGGAGTGCGAATGCAGAAAGCCCCGGCGCACGTCGTCGTCGTAGAAAGCGCGGAAGATTTCATCGCGGCACAGCACGACGGACAAGGGCAGGTAGCCGCCGGAAATGCCTTTGGAGAGGCAGAGCAGATCGGGCCGGATGCCCGCCTGTTCGTGCGCAAAGAATGTGCCGGTACGCCCGCAGCCGACGGCGATCTCGTCGCAGATCAGGTGCACCTGATGGCGATCGCACAAGGCGCGGGCGAGCCGCAGGTATTCCGGGTCGTACATCGCCATGCCTGCCGCGCCCTGCACCAGCGGCTCGATGATGAAGGCGGCGATGCGTTCGCCCTCGGCGTCCAGCTTTTTCGCCAGCGCCCCGGCGGCACGGCGGGCCACATCGGCGGCGGATTCGCCCGGCGCGGCGCGGCGCGCATCCGGCGAAGGCACAGTTTCGGCCAGCCGCAGGAGCGGCGCGTAAGCATCCCGGAACAGGGCGACATCGGTGACGGCGAGCGCACCCACGGTTTCGCCGTGGTAGGCGTTTTCCAGGCACAGAAAGCGGTCTTTCCGCGGCAGTCCCTGATTGCGCCACGCATGGACACTCATCTTCAGCGCGATCTCGGTGGCCGATGCGCCGTCCGAAGCGTAGAAAGCATGCCCGAGCGCGCCCCCCGTGAGCGCGGCCAGCCGCTCGGAGAGTTCGACCACGGGCGGATGGGTAAAACCGGCGAGCATCGCGTGCTCCAGCCGGTCGAGTTGCTCGTGCAGGGCGGCGTTGATGCGCGGATTGCAGTGCCCGAAGAGATTGACCCACCACGAACTGATGCCGTCGAGCAGACGCTGGCCGCCCTCAAGGATGAGCCATGGCCCTTCGCCCGCGACGACCGGCACCGGCGGCAAGGTTTCGTGGTGTTTCATCTGGGTGCAGGGATGCCAGACGGTGGCAAGCGAGCGTTGCAGGAGCGAGGCGGACATCGGGGGCGGTTCGCGGGGAACGGGAGGACGAAACCGACGATCTTGGGGAATCGGCGCGGGCATGTCAAACCGCGCTATATCCTTTTTGGCAAGCAGCGTTGCGCTATCACTGATAGCGTTTCATCGAGAGAATTCATATCATGCCAAGTCTGATCGTTCGTGGCATCGAGGAGGCCGTGGTTCAAGCGTTGAAATCGCGCGCGGCGCATCACGGGCACAGTACCGAGGCCGAGCATCGCGCCTTGCTGATGGATTCCTTGCTCAAACCGCCCCGTCGTTCACTGCCCGAAGTGCTGGCCGCCATGCCCGATGTCGGTGGCGATGCCGATTTCGAACGAGTGCGGGAACGCGAGGCCGGGCATGTATTTGATTGATACGAGCGTCATCAGCGAAGCACGCAAGGGCGATGCGGCCAATCCGGGCGTGCGGGCGTTTTTCCAGATCGGCCTTTGTCAAGAGCATGTATCTGGACATATGATCGTTCCGCCCTGTGAAGCCCGTCCGCGTCGCGCCCGTGCGCCTGTGATATACCGGATTTCCCCTTTTCTCGACGGACGGCGGAAATGAGCGAAAAAGACTATCCGGTAGTGTTCGGCGTCGAGGACATTCTCAGATCCCTGTGCGATTCCGTTGTCAAGGTGCTGCATCTGGCCACTACAAGCCGGATCGCTTATTCCGGGATGATCCAGCGCATCTCCCGCACTTGCCTCAAGCCCGACATCGGCTGCTTCGTGCTGTTCGACGGCGGGTTTTCCGGTCTGGTGGTCATCAATTTTTCCGCCGCCTCGGCCATGGAGCTTTACGAGCGTTACATGCTCAACATGGGGATGTCGAAAGACGGGCTTGCCCGCAATTTCACCGCCGACGACGTGGGGAACGCCATGGGCGAACTGATGAACCAGATCGTCGGCGAGTTTACGCGCAAGGTGTCGCAAAGCCTGCAAACCCACATTACCCAGAACCAGCCCAAGATGCTGGCGCTTACCAAGCAGGTGGCGCTTTCCATCGACACGCATCTCGACCAGCCCGAATCGCGGCGGGTGACGTTCCAGACCGGAGGCGGGAATATTTTCTACCTCGAAATGGCGATAGACCGCACCGAGTTCATCAAACTCAACGAGTTCGAGACCGAGGAAATCGACCCCGACGCCTTGCTGGAACAGGCTGCCAGCGGCAACGAGGCGGCGTCCGCCGGAGGACAGGAGGATCAGGACGAGCTTTTGAAGTCCCTTGGGATGTAGCGGAAACGCTGGCGGTGTCGCTGATCTTCGGGCGCGTCAGCGCCATGTCTCTGGGGGGATCAGCTTTTATCCATCTTCTTGCGCAATTGTCCGGCGGCCCCTTCTGGTGCTGTGCGTCGACAGCATCTTCGCTGTCAATCAGCAGAAAGGCATCTTCCCCATTTACGTACAGCTTTACCATCTCGTCCCCCCAATCTCACCGCTCGTCTACAACTCCCCCAGCCGGTATTTCTCAAGCCAGGGCTTGATTTTTTCGGCATCGAGGCGTGTCAGCGTCGTTCCGGCGGCATCTCTTTCCGCCACCACGACGGATTCCGGTTGATCCGTTATCGCATCGACCAGCACGTCGGAGTGCGTCGTCACGATAAGCTGGGTTCGCCCTGCCGCATCCTTGAGCAAATCTGCCAGTGTCGGCAGCACATCAGGGTGAAGGCCAAGCTCCGGTTCCTCGATGCAGATCAGCGGGCCGGGCTTGGGGTCGCATAAAATGGCGAGCAGGCACAGATAGCGCAACGTGCCGTCCGACAGCCGTGTGGCAGGGATGATGCGCCTGCCTTCCTGAAGGATTACCTGCACGGTGCCGCCCTCGATCTGCACATCGAAGTCCTCGATGCCGTCGTACAGTGCGCGAAGGGCGTCGAGCAGCTTCTCCCTGACGGCAAGATCGCGCCGCAAACGGTTGAGCACCATCCCCAGGTTGCAGGCATCCGGCTCCAGAAAGTCGTTTGGCAAGTCGGCCTTCTGCGGCAGCCTTGCCGGGGTGTTGCGGCCAAAGTGCCATTCGCGGTACAGCCGGATACTGCGGAATGTCTCCGCGAGGTAATGCAGTTCCGGGCTGGAATCCGGGTGTGCCCATTTCGACAGTACGGATGCGATGGGGGAAACGTCCTCACGCTCCAAAGGCTGCCGGGAGCGTCGCCCGTCCTCTTTTTTGACCCTGAGCAGGGCATGATCGTCCTTGAACCGGTAGTAGATATAAGGCACCTCATATCCGCGATCTGGCAGCGCATTCTCGATACGCTCGTCCAGTATCTCGAACCGCTGCTCCACTTCGGAAAAACCCAGCACATACCGCAGACCCGGCGGCTCCCCTACCGGCCCCGTCAGCAGGGTCTGCTGCCTGTTCCGCAGATCCATCAGCCACTCGGGATAGTCGAATACGGCATCAATGACTGCGACAGGTGTTTCGGCTGCGCCTTTCCAAAGCCAGTCGTGCACACCTCCCCCATCGCGGATAGTAGTACGCAGGCCCGATCTCTCCGGCGTGGAGCGGATGAGGTCGATGGCCTCTATCAGATTGGATTTCCCCGACCCGTTCGGGCCGATCACCACATTGAGCGGGCGTAGCTCCAACTCCTGCGAAGACTCGCCGAAGCTCAGGAAATTTGTCAGTTTCAACGACTTGAGCAGCATCCTGTCCATCCTCACTAGATAACGAAGCGCGGACTGCCGGCAGCCGCGCGGGCGGCAACGCCCCCCGAAAGGGGGGATTGCAGAAAACCGTCTGCTTGTGTGGATGCCGACAGGCCGTTTTCAGCCCGGCGATTCTGGCATACCGACAAAAACCCGACAAGCAAAGCGCCCGACTGCACGGGCGCTTTGCGGAAGGGCGGCGGGCCGGGTTTTTTACCGCCAGACGAACCAGCCAAAGAGGGTGAGGAGCAGGATGGAGACCATCACCAGGCAGAACCCGGCGCGCACCATATCCTTCTGCTTGATATAACCGCTGCCGAACACGATGGCGTTGGGCGGCGTGGCGACCGGCAGCATGAAGGCCAACGAGGCACCGATGCCGATCACGAGCGGCAGAAGATGCGGCGGCATCCCCAGGGATTCGCCGACGGCACCGAATAGCGGCACCATCAGGGCAGCACTGGCGGTGTTGCTGGAAAACTCGGTGAGAAAAATGATGAACGCGGCGGACACGCAAAGAATGAGAAGCCAGTGACCGTCACCGAGCAGGCTGCTCACCGACTGCGCCATCACAAGACTGGCACCGGAATCTTTCAGTATGGCGCTCAGAGCCAGACCGCCGCCGAACAGAAAGAGCACGCCCCATTCGGTGTTCGCCTGAATCTGCCGCCAGCTCGAAACGCCCGTGATGCCGATCAGCACGGCCGCGCCAATGGCGACCACGGAGTCGAACTGCTTGACATTGCCCAGGAAGGCGCTGAGCCAGGAACTGAATATCCAGCAAAGGGCGGTAAGGGCAAAAATGCCGACGGTGACGAGGCGCGGCGTCGTCCAGGTGAATTCCTGGGCATCCACCTGCACGCGGTGGCTCAGGTCGGGACGAAAGACGAGGTAAAGCACGCCGACCATCAGGGGCAGCGTGATGAGCATCACCGGCATGCCGAATTTCATCCAGCCCATGAAATCCAGGCCGAGATGCGAGGCGGCAATGGCGTTGGGCGGCGAGCCGACCAGCGTGCCCAGGCCGCCGATACTGGCGCTGAAGGCGACGCCCAGCAGCAGAAAAGTATAGGTGCGGCGCTCCTTTTCCGCGTCCAGGTTGCCGAGTATCCCCAGGGCCAGGGGCAGCATCATGGCAGCGGTGGCGGTGTTGCTGATCCACATGGACAGCGCGGCGGTCGCCAGGAAAAGCATCACCGCCGTGCCGCCCAGATGTCCGCGCGCCAGCGTGAGCAGGCGATTGGCGATGAAGCGGTCTATGCCCTGGATGTGCAGGGCCGTCGCCAGCGCGAAACCGCCGAAAAACAGAAAGATGGTGGGGTCGGCAAAGGGTTTGAGCGACGCGCCGACATCCATCAGCCCGAGCACGACCGCGAGAATGGGCACCAGCAGGGCGGTAATGGTGATGTGAATGGCCTCGGTGAGCCACAGCACGCCCACGAAGAACAACAGCGCCAGCCCGGCATTGGTTTTCGGCTCAAAGGGGAGAAACTTCAGCAACGCAAGCATGACGAGGATGTCGGCGGCAAGGATGAGAAACTCCTTCCCCGGCAGCCACCCCCTCGTCAGGGCGGCCTCCATGCTCTCAAGGTTACTGGCGGTCTGGGTTTCGGTACTCATGGTAAAGCTCTCCTGAAAAAAGCTGGCGGATTGTAGACGTATCAGATGAGTTTTGTCTTTTACATCACTCGCAGCCGCTTTGCCGCCTCTACCATATTTGCGAGAGCCGCCTGCGTCTCGGGCCAGTCGCGGGTTTTCAGGCCGCAATCGGGGTTGACCCAAAGCCGCGCGGCGGGGATCACGGCAAGCGCCTTCTCCAGCAGATTTTCGATCTCCTCCACCGA
>JAISNX010000179.1 GCA_031276015.1 Azoarcus sp. | reverse complement strand
CTTGCCTTCGTCGATCAGGCGTAGCGCAAACGGTGTCTTGTCGACGTAGTAATGGTTTTCCTCGCGGATTTCCCGGAAGGTCTGGATGCCAATGGGCAGTTTCTTGCGGGTCATGGCGGAAAGCGGCGACAGGTGGAAGAAACCGATTGTACGGCCTGCCCCCTGCGCCAAAACGATTTATCGCGGACCCGACCCGCAAATGCCGGGACTGGCAGGCCACATTGCAAAAAGAGCATCCCTGCAAACGCGCCGGGGAGTGGGTGCCAGCCTCACCCCCGCACTTCGCCCTTCCCGAACACGATCCATTTCTGGCTGGTCAAGCCTTCCAGGCCAACGGGGCCGCGCGCGTGGAGTTTGTCGGTGGAGATGCCGATTTCCGCGCCGAGTCCGTATTCAAAGCCATCGGCGAAGCGGGTGGAGGCATTGACCATGACGGAGGAGGAATCCACTTCGCGTAGGAAACGCATGGCGTTTGAGTAGTTCTCGGTGATGATGGCCTCGGTGTGCGCCGAACTGTAGGTATTGATGTGGGCGATGGCTTCGTCGATGCCGGGAACGATTTTGATGGCGATGATCGGGGCCAGGAATTCTTCGTGCCAATCTTCCTCGCGCGCGGGAACGAGCCTTGCGTTGCCGATGCCCGCTTCGGAGATGATCGCCAACGATTGTTCGCAACAGCGCATTTCCACGCCTTTCGCGGCCAGCATGGCGGCGACGGCGGGCAGCGCGGACGCAGCGACGGGGGCGGCGACGAGCAGGGTTTCGGCGGTGTTGCAGGTGCCGTAGCGTTGCGTTTTGGCGTTTTCGACGATGGGCACGATTTTGGCGGGGTCGGCATCGGCGTCGATGTAGACATGGCAGTTGCCGTCGAGATGCTTGATGACGGGCACGCGGGATTCTTCCGAGATGCGGGCGATCAGGCTCTTGCCGCCTCTCGGAACGATGACGTCGACGTACTCCGGCATGGTAATGAGCGCACCGACGGCGGTGCGGTCGATGGTGTCAATGATCTGCACCGCGTGCTCGGGCAGCCCGGCGGCTTTCAGTCCGGCATGGACGCAGGCGGCAATCTGGCAGTTGCAGGCGATGGCTTCGCTGCCGCCGCGCAGGATAGCGGCATTGCCGGATTTCAGGCAGAGCGCGGCGGCGTCGGCGGTGACGTTGGGCCGGGCTTCGTAGATGATGCCGATGACACCAAGGGGCACACGCATTTTGCCGACATGTATGCCGGAAGGGCGTTGGCAAAGATCGGTGATTTCGCCGACCGGGTCGGGCAGCGCCGCGACTTGTTCCAGCCCGGCGGCCATGGCTTCGATGCTTTTTTCGGTGAGGGTGAGGCGGTCGAGCATGGCCGGGTCGATGCCCGCCGCGCGCGCCGCGTCGAGGTCTTTGCCGTTGGCGGCAATGAGCAGGGCGCTATTCGCGCGGATTTCAGCCGCTATGGCGGCAAGGGCCAGGTTTTTGGTTCCGGTCGAAGCCACCGCGAGCACGCGCGAAGCGGCGCGTGCCTGCTGGCCAAGGGTATGCATGTATTGCTGTATGTCCATGTCCGCGCATCCGCAAGCGGTGAAAAGTTATATATTAGAATACTAAGCGTACCATGCGTGGAAAATGTGTTTACGGAGGAAAGTCACGACAACGCTACGGAAGAGCATCGGTACATGCCAAATGGTTACGCATGGGCAATGGGAAATCATGCACTGCGCCGTCCGCGAGAAACCCGGCGATTTTGCGGCCTGCGTGCTCGATCCGGCGCTCACTGGCGGAGGTCGCCCCGGCAATCTCAAAGTTACGCCGGGGCAAACCATCAACGCCCAAAAGGAATACTGAATTTCAAGGTTTATTCCCGGGCCGACATCGAGGGACATCCCGTTCCGGGCGAATCCGCGCGGGGGCGTTACAATCCTCGCCTCACGCAAGCCCGCGCGTTTCCCGGCCACGTCATTACGCCATGTCTCTCTACAGCATCCTCAAAGTCCTGCACATCTTTTTTGTCGTCAGTTGGTTCGCCGGGCTTTTTTATTTGCCGCGCATTTTCGTCAATCACGCCATGACCGAGGATGCGGCGACCCGCGAGCGGCTCGGGGCGATGGAGAAAAAGCTTTACCGCTTCGTGACGCCCATCGGCGTCCTTGCCATCGTTTGCGGACTGGCGTTGTGGTTCATGTTTCCGATGCTGTATTCCGGCGGCTGGCTGCATGCCAAGACGGCGCTGGTGGCGGGGCTGGCCGTCTATCACGTTTATTGCGGGCGGCTTTTGCGCGATTTTGCCTCGGGGCATAACCGGCACAGCCATGTGTGGTACCGGGTATTCAACGAGTTGCCGGTGCTGGTGCTGCTTGCAGTGCTGGTGCTAGTGGTGATGAGGCCGTTCTGAACGCTACCATGAGCGAAGTCTTTTTTTCCCCCGTGCCGCGCGGTCTGGAGGAGGCGCTTGCCGCCGAGTTGCGCGCGCTTGGCGTGGCGAACCCCCGCGCGATGGCGGGCGGTGTGGAATGGGCCGGGGATTGGCCGATGTGCTGGCGCGTGAATCTCGAAAGCCGTCTGGCAACCCGTGTGTTGTGGCGTGTGGGGCATGGCCCTTACCGGAATGAGGCGGATATTTACAGGCTCGCGCATGCCACGACTTGGGCGAAGTGGTTTACGCCGGAGGAGACGATCCGTGTTTTCGTCACCGCGCGCCAGTCGCCGCTGAAAAGCCTGGAGTTCATCACGCTGAAGATCAAGGATGCCGTGTGCGACCATTTTCGCGCCGTTCGCGGCACTCGCCCGAGTGTAGATACGGCGCGGCCCATGGTGCGCATCCACGCCTTTCTGAGCCGCGACGCCGCGACGCTGTATCTCGATACCTCGGGCGAGCCGCTTTACAAGCGCGGGTTCAAGCCGGGGACGGTCGAAGCGCCAATCAAGGAGAACCTCGCCGCGGGCATTCTGGCGCTTTCCGGCTGGCGGGCGGACGAGCCGCTGGCCGATCCGATGTGCGGAAGCGGGACGTTTCTCATCGAAGCGGCAATGATCGCGCTCGACATCGCGCCCGGACTGGGGCGGCATTTTGCGTTCGAGCATCTGCGCAGCTTCGAGGCCGGGCAGTGGGCAGCCCTTCGCGGGCAGGCGCAGGCGCGGCGGCAGCTTCCGCACCGCTTGCCCATTCACGGGTCGGACATCGCGGGCAGCCAGTTGCGGCGCGCACGAGAGAACCTCGCCGCCGCGGGGCTGGAGGACTGCGTGAGTCTCGAAAAGGCCGATCTGCTCGATCTTTCGCCGCCCGCGCCAAGCGGGGTGATGATTGCGAATCCGCCTTACGGGGTGCGGTTGGGCGAGGCCGAAGAACTTGCGGCGTTCTATCCCCGCCTCGGCGACGCGCTGAAACAACGTTGGCCGGGCTGGCGCTGCTATCTGCTGTCCGCCGATATGAATCTGCCCAAGGCCATCGGACTGCGGGCCAGCCGCCGCACGCCGCTTTTCAATGGGGCGCTGGAATGCCGTCTGTTTGAATACCGGATGGTCGCGGGGGGAATGCGCGGGGGGTAAGTCGGGCGTTTTTAGCGCGTTTTCGGTTCAGATGATGACACTCGTCATTGCGAGGCGCGTAGCGCCGTGGCAATCCATGCGGTGGTTCAGTTTCCTGGAGCGCCGATACAATCTGAACCGCCTTCTGGATTGCCACGGGCCTGTGGCCCTCGCTTTTGACGAGGGCTTGCCTGTCTATGCGTGACAGCAGGGCAGGCCGCGCCACGGGATGCCCGACGGGTAATGATGACTTCCTCTCCGGCTTCCACGGCATCCAGAAGCGCGCTCAAATGCGCCTTGACTTCGGCAATATTGACGGTTTGCATGATCGTTCAAGTTAAGTCATTAATGACTATTTTTCGCAAGGTAGGCCAGTCCGGCCTGACGGTCAAGCCGGACTTCGACCTTTTCAGGGGGAGCATGCGCGAGGGGTAAAGTCGGAATGACGGAAAGCTCGCGGTGGCAAGGCAGAGGGCAGGGATCAGACCTCAGCCCAGTTTTCCAGCGTGAGGCCGGGGATACGCCCGAATTCCCGCAGATTGTTCGTAACCAGGACGCTGCCCAAAGCCATCGCGTGCGCGGCAATCAGCATATCCAGCGGCCCGATGGGCGTGCCCTGTTTTTCCAGCCGGACACGCAGTCGCCCGTACTGATTCATGGCTTCGGCATCGAAGGCGACGATCTCCAGCGGCGCAAGGAATTTTTCCAGCGCCTGCCGGTTGCGTGCCGAGCCGCTCTTTTCCACGCCATAGGCTAGCTCCGCGCCGGTAATGCTGGAAATGCCGACTTCGCCCACCGGCAAGCCCTCGAAATGCCGGAACACCTCCGCAGGCTTGCGGTTGATGATGTAGATGCAAATGTTCGTATCCAGCAAGTAGCGCAGCCCAACATGCCGAACGCTCATTGCGGCCATTCCTCGCGGCTTTGCTGCCCGACAGGCTGTTCGCGTTCCATGACGAAATCCGGCTCGAACTCGTCCAGCGCCTGCAACATGGCTTGCCAAGGCGCTTCGACCGGCAGCAGCAGTACGCCGTTGGCAAAACGCCGGGCAATCACGACATTTCCGGAGAAGCGCAGTTCCTTGGGCAGACGCACGGCCTGGCTGCGACCCGACATGAAGATTTTGGCAAGGCTTCTCACGGGAAATCCCTCCGGTTCATCCAGTTGATACCTACCGATGCTATTTACCGTGCCTTGCGGTGTCAAGTTGTCGAACCGGATCTTCTCCCGATGTCAGGCGATGCCCAAGCCGCGCGTGGCGTCGGAGAGTTCGCCGGGGCGGCTGTGTTTGCTTTGGAGTTTGATTTGCAAGCGCAGGTCGTTGACGGAATCCGCATTGCGCAGGGCGTCCTCGTAGCTGATGAGGTCGGCTTCGTAGAGGTCGAACAGCGACTGGTCGAAGGTCTGCATGCCCAATTCGCGCGAGCGTTTCATGACTTCCCGTATCTCGGGGATGTCGCCCTTGAAGATCAGGTCGGCAATCAGCGGGGTACTGAGCATGATTTCGACCGCTGGTACCCGCCCTTTCTGACCCTTGAGCGCCAGCAGGCGTTGCGAGACCATGGCCCGCACGTTGAGCGAAAGATCCATCAGCAATTGTGGCCGCCGCTGCTCGGGGAAGAAGTTGACGATGCGGTCGATGGCCTGGTTGGTGCTGTTGGCATGCAGCGTGGCCATGGCGAGGTGGCCGGTTTCGGCGAAGGCGATGGCGTGGTCCATGGTCTCGCGGTCGCGGATTTCGCCCATGAGGATGACGTCCGGGGCCTGGCGCAGGGTGTTCTTCAGCGCGGCCTCCCAGGAGTCGGTGTCGATGCCGACTTCGCGCTGCTCGATGATGCAGTTCTTGTGCTGGTGGACGTATTCGATGGGGTCTTCGACGGTGATGATGTGGCCGTAGGAGTTTTCGTTGCGATAGTCGACCATGGCCGCCAGGGTGGTGGTCTTGCCGGTGCCGGTGCCGCCGACGAGGATCACCAGCCCGCGCTTGGACATGGTGATCTCCTGGAGAATGGGCGGCATGCGCAGGTCTTGCAGCGTGGGAATTTTGCTGGAGATCATCCGTAGCACGAGACTGACCCGGCCTTGCTGCACGAAGGCGTTTGCACGGAAACGCCCGATACCGGCGGGCGAGATGGCGAAGTTGCATTCCTTGGACGCCTCGAACTCGGCGGCCTGGCGGTCGTTCATCACCGCGCGGGCCAGCTCCGCCGTGTGCGCCGGCGACAAGGGATGGCTCGATTGCGGCACGATGCGTCCGTCGATCTTGATGGCGGGCGGAAAACCCGCCGCAATCAGCAGGTCGGAACCATTCTTCTGCACCATCAGGCGCAGCAGGTCATGCATGAATTTGAGCGTCTGGTCGCGTTCCATCGCGGCCCCTCCCGGTTTTTTCAGACGGCAAAGCTGTCCTTGTTTTGCGCGACCTGCCGGGCATCCGCCGCGGAGACCACGTTGCGCCGCACGAGATCGATCAGGCATTGGTCGAGCGTCTGCATGCCGTAACTTTGCCCGGTCTGGATCGAGGAATACATTTGCGCGACCTTGTTTTCGCGGATCAGATTGCGGATCGCCGGGGTGCCGATCATGATTTCGTGCGCCGCCACCCGCCTCGATCCATCCTTGACCTTGATGAGAATCTGCGAGACGACCGCCCGTAGGGATTCGGAGAGCATGGAACGCACCATCTCCTTTTCGGCAGCGGGAAACACGTCGACGATACGGTCGATGGTCTTGGAGGCCGAGGAGGTGTGCAGGGTGCCGAATACCAGGTGGCCGGTTTCCGCCGCGGTGAGCGCGAGGCGGATGGTTTCGAGATCGCGCATTTCGCCCACCAGCACGACATCCGGGTCTTCGCGCAGGGCCGAGCGCAGGGCGTTGGCAAACGACAGCGTGTCGCGGAACACTTCGCGCTGGTTGATGAGGCAGCGCTTGGATTCGTGAACGAACTCGATGGGATCTTCGACGGTCAGGATGTGTGCATACTCGTTTTCGTTGATGTGATTGATCATCGCCGCGAGCGTGGTGGACTTGCCGGAGCCGGTGGGGCCGGTGACGAGCACGATGCCGCGCGGCTGCTCGACGATGGTGCGGAAAATCTGCGGGCATTCGAGCGCCTCGAAGGACAGCACCTTGGACGGAATGGTGCGCACCGCCACGGCGGCACCGCGCTCCTGGTTGAAGGCATTGACCCGGAAACGCGCGAGGTTGGGAATGGCGAAGGAGAAATCGCATTCCAGCGTTTCTTCGTACTGCTTGCGCTGGCGGTCGTTCATGATGTCATAGACCATCGCATGCACGGCCTGGTGTTCCATGGGCGGGAGGTTGATTTTGCGCACGTCGCCATTGACGCGGATCATGGGCGGCAGCCCGGCGGACAGGTGCAGGTCGGAAGCCTGGTTCTTGACGGCGAAAGCCAGCAGCTCGGTAATATCCATGGTGTTCATTGGCCTGACGAAAGCCTTGCGCGGCGTGGGAGGGATGCCCGTTCGACGGACGCCGGATAGCATCGGTGTATACTGCCGGGTTGCAAATTTAAAGGCAAAAAAACCGAAGGCATGGCGTCGATTATTACCAATCTGCGTGTCGTCCGCGCGCGCATCGCCGCCGCGGCCCGGGCCGCCGGGCGCGATCCGGCCTCGGTGAGCCTGCTGGCGGTGAGCAAAACCTGGCCCGCCTCGCAAGTGCACGCGGCCTTCGAGGCCGGGCAACGCGCCTTTGGCGAAAACTACGTGCAGGAGGGCACCGAAAAGGTCGCCGCGCTTGCGGAGCTTGGGCTGGTGTGGCATTTCATCGGCCCCGTGCAAAGCAACAAGACCCGGCTCGTGGCCGATGCCTTCGATTGGGTGCACAGCATCGACCGCCTGAAAATCGCCGAGCGCCTGTCCGCGCAGCGCGATGCCGCTCGCCCGCCCTTGCAGGTCTGCCTGCAAGTCAACGTGAGCGGCGAGGCGAGCAAGAGCGGCGTCGCCCCGGACGAGGCTCCGGCGCTGGCCCACGCGGTCGCCGCCCTGCCCCGCCTGTGCCTGCGCGGCCTGATGTGCATCCCGGAACCGGACGGCGATCAAGGCACACTGCGGCGACGCTTTGCGCTTTTGCGGCAACTGCGCGAACGCCTGGTCTCGGAGGGACTCGCGTTGGACACCCTGTCGATGGGCATGTCGCACGACCTCGAAGCGGCCATTGCCGAAGGTGCCACCCTCGTCAGGGTCGGCACGGCCATTTTCGGCGAACGGCAATACCCGTAACGAGAACCGCACAAGCTGCGCGAGGAAGGTGCTATCCGGACGCCGCCAGCGCCGCGCGCAAGCGTTCAGCGCGGCCCGGCCCCGGTGCGACGCGCACCCGCTTGGCGCGCGAAGCCTCGCCGCTCACGAGACTGACCGCCGATTTGGGCGCGCCGCAGATTTCCGCCAGAAACGCGCACAGCGCGGCATTGGCCTTGCCGTCGACGGGCGGCGCGGCGAGGCGGATCTTGGCGGCTTCGCCATGCAGACCGGCAAAGCCGGTGCGTTTCGCCCCCGGCTGCACATGCAGCGCGAGAATCAGGGTGCCGTCGCCGGTTTCGGTCAGCCAGCCGCCCGCCACGTCAGGAAACCGGGGAGAACGCCAGCGCGCCCAGCCACATCCGGTTGAGCACCAGCAAGACGATTTGCAGCAGCACCAGCAACACCAGCGGCGACAGGTCGATGCCGTTGAACGGGCGTATCAGCCGCCGGAAGGGGGCGAGGAAGGGCCGCGCCAGCGCATCGAACACCATGGCCATCGGCGAGTGCTGGCCCACCCAGGACAATATCGCCGCCGCCAGGACGACGAAGAAAACCAGATACGTCGCCATGCGCGCAAGGCCGATGAGACCAAACAGGGGAACGGCGGCCAGTGTTCCCATCGGCATGCCGGACAAGACCAGTTCGATCGTGGCATAGAGCACCTGGGCAATCCAGGCGGGCAGCAGGCTTGCCATGTCGAGTCCGAACAGTCCGGGGACGATGCGACGAAAGGGCATCACTACCCAGTCGGTGACGGCAATCACGAAATTCCCCGCCGGATTGCGGAAGGAAACCCGCCCCCATTGCATGAAAAACCGCGCCAGCAAGGCCAGGGTGATGAAGCCGAATGCCGTGCTGGCGATGAGAAGCACGATCTGGGTAACAAGCATGTCGTTTCGTCCTTACGTCCGATCCTGGCCGAATTGTTCGCCCAGTTCGCGGCTGCGCGCGGTAGCGGCGGCTACCGCGCCAATCAGGGCATCGTACCAGCCAGCGGCGGCGAGTTGGGCGAGCGCGGCGGCGGTAGTGCCGCCCTTGGAGGTCACTTTTTCGCGCAGTACGGCGGGCGGGTCGTCCGAGGCCGAGGCCAGGCGCGCCGCGCCGAGCACGGTATTGAGCGCCAGCCGCCGGGCGTCGGCGGCACTGAAACCTTGCGCGCGGCCTGCGGCTTCGAGCGCCTCGATGAAGTGAAAGACGTAGGCGGGGCCGCTGCCGGAGATGCCCGTTACCGCATCGAGCCGGGCCTCGTCGTCCACCCATACGGTGCTGCCGACTGCGGCAAGGATGCGGTCGGCGGTCTCCAGCCCGGTTGTGTCGACCGCCGGGGCGGCGTACATGCCGGTCACGCCCGCGCCGACCAGAGCAGGCGTGTTGGGCATGCAGCGCACCAGTCGGGTATGGGGCGCGCCCGCGCCGCCAAGCCAGCGCCCGATGTCCGCCAGGCGCAGACCAGCGGCGATGCTGATGACCAGTGTGTGCCGCAGTGTTCCGGCGAACGGTACCAGCGCCGTTTGCATCTGCTGTGGCTTGACCGCCAGCACCAGCACATCGGCGTTCCGCGTTTCGTCATCGGGCGCGGCCAACGCACGCACGCCGAAACGCGCCTGCAAACGCTCGCGGGCGGCAGCGTCCAGTTCGATAACGTGGATGTCGCCCGCCTCGAAACCGCGTTCGATCATCCCACCTATCAGGGCGGTAGCCATGTTGCCGCCACCGAGGAATACGATATTCATTGTTGATCTCCTGTCACGACACTGTGGCTATAGGGAAACACGGAACAGGCGTCATTGTGGAACCAGTGGGGCCATGGCAATCCAGTGCGTCGCATGGATCAGAAAAGGTGCGAAACCATGCTGGCACAATTGCCCCGTTTCCGGACGGACTGAGGCTCGCCGCATGGCGGCGTACAAACCGGCAAGATAGTGATCGGCAACATTCTCTTTTGCAATCCACGCGGAAACCGCATCAACACGCGAACATCAATTGCCCTTCCACCAGGGTGTAACGCACCTGCCCCGGCAGTTCTTCGCCAAGGAAGGGGGTGTTCTTGCCCTGGCTTCTCAGGCTGTCGCGGCTGACGACAGCGCGGGCGTCGGGGTCAAACACGCACACGTCAGCGCGCGCGCCGGGGGCGAGGTGCCCGGCTTTGGTGATGCCGATGAGGCGGGCGGCATCCAGGGTGATCCGCGAGAGGGCGACGGGCAGCGGCACGGCATGCACGGCGGCCCATTTCAGGGTGAGCGGAAGCAGCAGTTCCAGGCCGGTCGCGCCGGGTTCCGATTCGCTGAAGGGTTTGAGTTTGTGGTCGTCGTCGACGGGGGTGTGGTCGGAGCACAGGGCATTGATGCGCCCTTCGGCCAGGCCGCGCGCAAGGGCGTCGCGGTCGGCCTGGCCGCGCAAGGGGGGGATGAGGTGGCAGTGGGTGTTGAAGTGGCCGATGTCGCGGTCGCAGAGGTGCAGGTGGTTGATGGATACGTCGCAGGTGACATCCATGCCGTCGGCGCGGGCCTGTTCGATGAGGGCCAGCCCTTCGGCGCTGGAGAGCCGGGTGATGTGCAGCCGCGCGCCGGTGGCTTTCGCCAGTTGCAGGTAGGTGAAGATGGCGACGGTTTCGGCGGCGACGGGGATGCCGGGCAGGCCGAGGCGGTTTGCGATGTCGCCGTCGTGGGCGAAGCCGCCGCGTGCAAGGAAGGGGGCGATGGGTTGCAGCCAGACACGGAAGCCGAAGGTGGCGGCGTATTGCATGGCGCGCATCAGCACCATGTTGTCGACGATGGGAATGTTGGCCTGGGAGAAGGCGACACATCCGGCTTCGACGAGTTCGGCCATTTCGGAGAGGCGTTCGCCCTTGAGCGCGATGGTGAGGGCACCGACGGGGTAGATGTGGGCGCGGTTGAGCTTTTTGGCGCGGTAGCAGAGCATTTCGACCAGCCCCGGCTCGTCGAGGACGGGGTCGGTGTCGGGCGGGATCGCCACGCTGGTGACGCCGCCCGCCATGGCGGCTTCCATTTCGGATTCGAGCGTGGCACGGTATTCGAAGCCGGGTTCGCGCAGGCGGGCGGCAAGGTCGATGAGGCCGGGCGCGACGACGAGGCCGTCGGCATCGAGCGTGCGTTCGGTCTCGAAGCCGTCGGGAATCTTGCCGAGGGCGACGATTTTGCCTTCGGCGATGAAAACGTCCTGGACGCGGTCGACCCGGTGCATGGGGTCGATGACGCGGCCATTGGCAATGCGGATTTTCATTGCTGTTTCCTGTTCCTTTATTGACCGGCGAGCATGCTCATGACGGCCATGCGCACGGCGATGCCGAAGGTGACTTGCGGCAGGATGACGGCCTGTGTGCCGTCGGCGACGGCGGAGTCGATTTCGATGCCGCGATTGAGCGGCCCGGGATGCATGACGATGGCGTCTGGCCTGGCGAGCGCGAGTTTTTCCGGCGTCAGCCCCCAGACTTTGTAGTATTCCTGCGGGGTGGGCAGTAGCGCGCCCGCCATGCGTTCGTTCTGGAGCCGCAGCATCATGACGACGTCGACGTCGCGCAGGCCCTCGCGCACGTCGTTGAAGGTGCGCACGCCCATTTTTTCGATGCCGGTGGGCAGCAGGGTCTTGGGGGCAATGACCCGCAGGTCGGGCACGCCGAGGGTGGTGAGCGCGGCGATCTGCGAGCGCGCTACCCGCGAGTGCAGCACGTCGCCGACGATGGCGACGGAGAGATTGCCGAAGTCCTTTTTATAGTGGCGGATGGTGTACATGTCGAGCAGGCCCTGGGTGGGGTGGGCATGCCGTCCGTCGCCCGCGTTGACGACGTGGATGTGGTCGCGGCACGTGGTTTCCAGGTGTTGGGCGATCAGCACCGGCGCGCCGCTGGCGGCGTGGCGCACGACGAACATGTCGGCATTCATCGCGCAGAGGTTGTCGACGGTGTCGAGCAGGCTTTCTCCCTTGGCGGTGGAGCTGGTGGAGACGTTGAGGTTGACGACATCCGCCGTCAGGCGCTTGGCCGCGATCTCGAAGGTGGTGCGGGTGCGGGTGGAGTTCTCGAAGAAGAGGTTGAAGATGCTCTTGCCGCGCAGCAGGGGCAGTTTTTTGACTTCGCGTTCGGCGACTTCGGTAAACGGTGCGGCATGGTCGAGGATGGCGATGATGACCTCGCGCGGCAGGCCGTCGAGGGTGAGCAGATGTTGCAGTTCGCCGTGCCGGTTGAGTTGCGGGTTATGTTTGTGCATCAATCAGCCTCAGAAAGAGCTTGTCGTCCTCGGCCTGTTCCAGTTGCAGGTTCTGCGAGGCGGGCAGGGATTCGGGCAGGGTGTGGGCACAGTAGCGGGCGGCAATCGGCAGCTCGCGTCCGCCGCGATCGACGAGCACGGCAAGTTCGACGCTGGCCGGTCGGCCAAAGTCGAAGACTTCGTTGAGCGCGGCACGGGTGGTGCGGCCCGTATAGAGCACGTCGTCGACGAGGATAACGGCGGCATCTTCGATCGAAAACGGGATGTCGGGGCGTTGCGGTCGGCCATGCAGACCCCTTGCGCCGTAGTCGTCGCGGTAGAAGGAGATGTCGATGGCTCCGGGCGCGCCCTGGAGGCCGAGCAGGGTGTGCAGGCGGCGGGCCAGCCATTCGCCGCCGGTGCGGATGCCGATGAGGACGGTGTTCGGCTGGAGGTTCGGGCGTATCTGCTCGGCCAATTGACGGCAAAGCGTTTCTGCGTCAGGAAATGGCATGTCGGTGCGTATCCAGGAAATGTTGCAGGATGAGCCGTGCCGCGGCGGCATCGAGCTTTTCTTTGCGCGCCCGCCAATGTTGCACTCCGGCTTCGCGCAGGGCGCGCCCGGCTTCGATGGAGCTGAGCCGTTCGTCGGCGAAGAATACCGGCAGGCCAAAGCGGCCATGCAATTGGTTGGCGAAGCGGCGGCAGCGTGGTTCGAGCGCATGCGCGCCCTCGCCGTCGAGCGGGCGGGGCATGCCGACGACAAGGGCGACGGGCCGCCATTCTTCGATCAGGCGGGAGATGGCGGCGAAGCGCGCGGCGCGGGCTTCGCCGCCGACGGTGGCGAGCGCGCTGGCAAGCCCCGTTTCGAGTTCGCCCGTGGCAACGCCGATGCGGGCCAGACCGAAGTCAAAGCCGAGAAGGCAGCCGCGCATCGGCAAGGAGGAAAGGGGAGAGGCGGCGGGTGCGCCTTCAGGCATGCCCGGCAACCACGCTGAGTTGGGCAAGGTCGATGCCGAGCTTGTGCAGGGCGGCGGCCAGGCGTTCTTCAGGCGGCAGGTCGAAGATGATCGACATGTCGGCAGGGACGGTAAGCCAGGCGTTATCGACGAGTTCCTGTTCGAGTTGGCCCGCCGTCCAGGCCGCGAAGCCGAGGCTGACGAGCACTTCGCGCGGTTCGCCCTTGCTGCCGATGGCTTGCAGGATGTCGCGGCTGCTGGTGAGGCCGACTTCGTCGTTGACTTTCAGCGTCGAGTGCCAGTCGCCGGTCGGGCGATGGAGAACGAAGCCCCGGTCGGTCTGCACCGGGCCGCCGAAATAGACGGGTTGCGTGTTGAAGCCCGCAACGTCCAGCCGGAGGTCGACGCGCTCGAAAAGCGTTCCGAGGGTCATGTCGATCGGGCGGTTGACGATGATGCCGAGCGCGCCCTGGTCGTTGTGTTCGGCGATGTAGGTCAGGGTGCGCGCGAAATGCGGGTCGGCCATGTTGGGCATGGCGACCAGGAAATGGTGGGTGAGGTTGCTTGAGACGGTGTCCATGGGCGCATTCTACGCTGCCACGACTGTCGCGTCGTGTGCGAATTGGACATGACGTGGTGAATGGCGACGCTGCGCCCGGCGCGGCTCGCGTTCAGGCGGGGTGGGTGGCGCGCTGTGCATAGGAGGCGATCAGGCCGAGAAGTTCCTCTTCTTGATAGGGCTTGCCCAGATAGTAATTGGCACCGACTTCCATCGCATAGTCGCGGTGTTTGTCCGCCAGCCGCGAGGTAATCATGATGACCGGCACGTCCTTGAGCCTTGCGTCGGCACGGATGTTGCGGACGAAGTCGAAACCGTCCATGCGCGGCATTTCGATGTCGGAGAGGATCACGTCCGGAATGTTGTCGATCAGGGATTCGATGGCGTCGACGCCGTCCTTGGCGGTGATGACGCGGTAGCCTTCGCGTTCGAGCATGCGGCTGGTGATCTTGCGCACGGTGAGGGAATCGTCGACCACCATGACCGTCGGCTCGTGGGGCGGCGGCTGCGGCAGCGGCGGCAACTCGGTCGGCAGGGAGCTGTCGGTTCCGGCAACGGCCTGGCCATAGATGATTTCGCGGCTCATCATGGCGACCGGGTTGATTATCAGCACGATCTCGCCGTTGCCGAGCACGGTGGCACCGGACATGCCGACGATGCGGGCCAGTTGCGGGCCGGCGTTCTTGACGATGATTTCCTGGTGGCCGCGCAGGGCATCGACGTGCAGCGCCAGGGTCTGCGAGCCGGAATGCAGCAGCAGCACCCAGCTGTAGCGACCGATTTCCGGCTCTGCCGCACGGTCGCCGAGCAGGTTGGGCAGGTAGTGGTAAACATAGCGCCGCCCAAGCCATTCGATGCCGCCATCGACACGCAGCCGCGCAATGGCGTCGGCCTTCAGTTCCATGACCTGCGAGATCATGCTCGCGGGAATCGCATAGTGGTAGCCGCCGGAGCGCACCAGCAGGGCCTGGGTGACGGCCAGCGTGAGCGGCAGGAAAATGCTGAACTGCGTGCCGGTTCCCGGCGTGGAGGAGACGTCGACGCGCCCGCCGACCGCGGCGGTTTCGGCTTTCACTACGTCCATGCCGACGCCGCGGCCGGAGACGGCCGACACGGTTTCGGCGGTCGAGAAGCCGGGGACGAAGATGAGGTTGGTCAGCCACCGTTCGTCGGGGATTTCGTGCGGGCTGATCAGGCCGCGTTCGCGCGCGCGTTCGATGATGCGCTCGAAATTCAGGCCCGCGCCGTCGTCGGCCAGTTCGATGACGATTTCGTTGCCTTCCTGGCGCGATGTGAGCGTGATCTGGCCGATTTCGGGCTTGCCCTGGTCGCGGCGCACTTCCGTCGGCTCGATGCCGTGGGCGAGCGCGTTGCGCAGCAGGTGTTCGAGCGGGGCCACGATGTGGTCGAGCACGCTGCGGTCGATTTCGATGCCGCCGCCACGGATGTCGAGGTTGGCGCGCTTGCCCAGTTCCTTGGCACCCTGGCGCACGATGCGGTACAGGCGCACGGCGAGGCTGTCGAACGGCACCATGCGCACTTGCATCAGCGCCTGTTGCAGTTCGCGGGTGGTGCGCGCCTGGCTGTGCAGGGCAAAGTCGGCACTGTCCAGGTTCTTCAGCAGGTTTTGCTGAACCGTGGTGACGTCGTTGACGCTCTCGGCCATCATCCGCGTCAGTTCTTGCAGACGCGTGTAGCGATCCATTTCCAGCGGATCGAATTCGACATGCCTGCTTTCGGCCTGGGCGATGCGGGTCTGCATCTGCACGTCGGCCTGTATTTCGATCTCGCGCAACTGGTTGCGCAGGCGGATGACGTTTTCGGTGAGGTCGAGCATGCTGCGGCGCAACTGGCGTAGTTCGCCTTCGATGCGGGTGCGGGCCACGCCGATTTCGCTGGCGTCGTTGACGAAGCTGTCGATCATGTCCGCGCGCACACGCAAGGCGGCAGCCTCGGTTTCGGCGGGCGGTGCCAAGGACGCGGCCGGGATACTGGCGGGCGCGATGGGCGCGATAGGCACGAACGGCGCGGCGGTACTGGTCGGCGAGAAAGAAGGAGCCACGCTTTCGGAAAGGGGTGCCACGCTTTCGGTCGTGGCGGCGGGGCCGTTGATGAGCGTGTCGATGGCCTGTTCGGCAATGTCCAGCGCGGAAGCCACTTCGTCGATCAGGGCGGGAACGTCCTGCTCGGCATGGAGGGCCGATTCCACGCGGGATTCGAGCTGGTGGATCTGGTTGCCCAGGGTCATTGCCCCGACCATCCGCGCGCTGCCCTTGAAGGTATGGAGGTAACGCTTCACGAGCGTGGCGTGCTCGTTGTTACGGGTATCGCTACTCCAGGCACGCAGGGTGTGGTGCAGGTTGTTGAGCAGTTCCCCGGCTTCTTCGAGGAAGATCGGCAACAGTTGTTCGTCGACTTCGTCGCTCACCACGGGTACCGGACTTTCCGGCACGGCAGCGGATTTCGGCGCGAGATGCGAGGCGGCTTCGGGGAATATCTTCGCCGCGACGTCCACAATGGCCTGGTCGTCGGGTGCCCCGGCGGCATTTTCGATGTCGGTCGGCGCGTGCCCGATCCGGTCGAGTTGTTCGACCAGTTCCGGCGTCTCCAGCGGCATGTTCAGGCTGATGACCTCGGCCAGCATGGCGTCGAGCGTGTCGGCGCTGGTCGTGAGCAGAGCCAGTTCGTTGGCCGTGGGGGGACGCTTCTGGTCGCAGAGCCGTTGCTGCGCGTGTTCCAGCGCCTTGCCGAGCTGGTAGAGCGGCGCGCAGCGCGCGGTGCCGGATATGCCCGCGCACGAGTGCGCGGCGCGCAGGGCCGCTTCCGGCACCAAAAGGGTGGGGTTGGTGGCGAGGTGGTCGAATTCCTGATGCAATGTGCCGATGTGCATCTGCGCTTCGGCCACGTAAAGCTCGAAAAGCGGCCTGGAAATTTCGATGTTGCCGATAATCAGGGTGTCGTGCCCGAATTCGGACGGGGGCAGCGTGGAAGCCAGGTCGCCCGTTTCCGCGGGCGGTTCGCTTTCCAGGCCGGTATAGGGCTGGAACGATCCGAAATCGTAGGGCTTGAATTCCGGCATCGTGATCGACGAGGTCGGGGCGGCGGTGTCGGGTTCGGCATCGGCGGACGGGACGGTTTCCGGTTCGGTGTCGGTCGCCGGTACCTCGCCGGATTCGCCGAAGTCGATGCCTTCGATCTCGAATGTCGTATCCTGGGGCACGGCTTGCCCGTGGGCAGGCTCCGTCCCGGCAGGCACCTCCGTCTCGGCGAGCGCGTCCCTGAAGAAGTCGCTGGAAACGTCGACCAGGGTTTCGGTCAGGTCTGCCGTCTCCGGGGGCGGCGCGACGGATTCGGGGGCACGGCTGTCGGGGATGAGCGTGGTGCCCTGGACGCCGACGACATCCTCGACCAGGGGCACGCTGTCGCGCAGGCGTTCGGAGGCCGCCAGCAAGGCCGTCACGTCCCGGTGATATTTGGCTTCGTCCTCGATCTGCGTGACCCAGGCGACGAATTCGCGGTGAGCGTCGTCGATCAGTTGCAACAAGGCGGGCGTGACCGGCCATTCGAGCTGCAACCAGCGATTGAAGGTCTGCTCCATTCCCCAGGCGGCTTCGCCCAGTTCGCCCAGGCCGACCATGCGTCCGCTGCCCTTGAGGGTATGGAAGCCGCGGCGGATTTCCGTGAGATAGTCGCGGTTGCCGGGTTCGGTTCGCAACTGCCCGAGGCGCGTGTCGACGGCATCCAGCACTTCGCGCGCTTCCTCGATGAAGATGCACAGCAGTTCGGCGTCGAGTTCTTCTTTCGGCGCTTCGGCCAGGCGCTGGATTTCGGCGGCGGCGGGCGGAATGGGAACGGGCGTCTCCAGCGCGATTTCGATGTCCGCTTCCCCGCCGGTTTCGATCTCGAAGGTCGGGAAAGCCTGGATGCCGTCGGGCGGCGCGGGATGCGCTTGGGCCTCGTGCTCCGGCGTGGAATGGACGGCGGGAATCTCGGGCAGATCGGGCAGTTCGATCTCGGCCACCTTCGTCGCGGTGGCGGCGGCTTTCTTCGGCTCCAGGTACTGGGAAATGGACGTCCGGCTGTATTGCAGGGACTGGACGAAAAAGCCCAGTGCCGAGAAATGGCGGGCAAGTTCGACGAGTTCGGCGTCGTCGATGGGTTCTTCGCCCTTGGCCAAGCGGGCGATGGTTTCCCCGGCTTCCCGGATGATGTCGATGGCGTCCGTTTCGCCCAGCAGGGTGAGCGCGCCTTCGATCTGGTGCAGGGGAGCGGAAAGGTTTTCCAGCGGCGCGCGCTTCGCGTGGTCGCGGAAAAAGTCGTCGAGGGTCTGCTCGATGGCGGCGAGGCTGGAAAGAATTTCCTGCGATAGTTGCGCCATCGCTTCTTTTTCTTGTTGCTTGCGCGCGGATTCGGCAGCCACCGCGCTCGGCGCGCTGCCCGGCTCGTCGCCACGGGCAAGCGCCTCCAGCCGGGCGAGCACGTCGCCGACCTGCGCCTGAAAACCGGCGTCGGTCTGGGTAAGGTCGAGCGCCGTTTCCACCAGCAACAAGGCGGTGGCGAATTCCAGCGCGATGGGTTCGGAATAGCGTTGCGGATTCGCGCTCAACCACACCACGAAGCGGCTCATGCCGCCAAGCAGGCGCAGAAGGACGGGACGGCCAAGCGTCGCGGCGGATTTCGTGAGGTCTTCGATCTGGGCGGTGAATTCGGACAGCGCCGTCGCGCCCTGCTCGCCGAAGGTGTTCCATTCCTCCTTGATCCGGGTCAGCCGGGCGTGCAATTCCTGGAGCAATGGGGCCAGGGGCAGGTCGCTGACGGTCGCGCCTTCCTCGGGAATCAGCCCGTCCAGATTCCATGCCTTGCGCGCCGCCAACTGGATCGGCGTCGTGCCGGGCTGGCTGGCAATGTTGTAGAGGATTTCGCGCAGCAGGCGCTCGGGCAGCACTTGCGGCGCGTCGCCGACGTGGCGCAATTGGGATTCGAGCCGGGACAGCACATGCTTGGCGGCAAGCAGTTCGTCGGACGGAATGCCGGGAAGCGCGTCGATGAACGCCTGCCCGGCCCACCACAGGGCGCGCATGCCGGGGCTGTCCTCCGAGACTTCAAGCCCGGCGAGGGCGGCGCGCATGGCGTCGGTGTGGGCGGCGTCCGGATGGCGCAGCCAGTCGAGCAAGCCGCGCTGGAAGCGCAGGCGCATGACGCGGCGCTGGTGCTGGCGCTGTATCGTGTCGAATTCCGGCGTCCCGCCACGGCGGGGGATGCGCACGCTCAGGTCGGGGAAAAAGAGGTCGGCGGGCGACGGGGCCGCCTCGCCCCGCGCGATCACCAGTTCGCGGTACAGCGGCAGCAGTCGCAAGGGCTGGTCGGGCGCGCCGTGAACCAGTTCGTCGAGATAGTTGCCGATGCTGGCGAGGGCGCGGCGGCCCAGCACGATCTGCGTTTCGTCGATCGGCAATTCGCCGCGAACGAGGGCACCGAAGAATAAATCCAGCGCCGCGACGAACTTGGACAAACCGTCCAGTCCGATGATGGACAGCGCGCCATTTACCTGGTGCAGATGGGTCTGCGCGAACTGGATCCTGGCGGGGCCGTCGTCCGATTCCGCCGCGAGCTTGAGGCTGTCCGCCGCACGCGACAGCGCCTGGTCGATCTCTCCCCTGACCCAGTTGAGCGGGCCGAGATCCGGTTCGTTGGCTTGCGTCATGAAAGCAATTCCGTGCTGGTTTCCATGGATCAAACTTTGAAGCCGGAAACCGAACCTTTCAGTTCGATTGCGAGGTCGGCCAGTTGTCCGACCGATTCAGCCGTCTGCTTGGTGCCATGGGTCGTCTGCTCGGTAATGGCGAGGATGTCCTTCATGGTCTCCGCGACCCGGATGGCCTCGGCGGCCTGATCCTGCGTATCGGTGGAGATTTGCTCGATCAGGTGCGCGGCATCCATCGACACCTGCCCCATTTCGGCCAGCGCCTGACCGGCGGCGTCCGACAGCCGCGCGCCTTCCACCACGTCGCGCGTGGCGTTTTCCATGGCCCCGACGGCATCCTGGGTATCGGTCTGGATGGTTTTCACAATGGCCGCGATCTGTTTGGTCGCCTCGGCGGAACGTTCCGCCAGGCGCTGCACTTCTTCCGCAACCACGGTGAAACCGCGCCCGGCTTCGCCCGCGGAGGCGGCCTGGATGGCTGCGTTCAAGGCCAGCACGTTGGTTTGTTCGGTAATGTCGGAGATCAGTTCCACGATTTCGCCGATTTCCTGCGAGGATTCGCCCAGGCGCTTGATGCGCTTCGAGGTTTCCTGGATTTTTTCGCGGATCGCGTTCATGCCGTGGATGGTGTTTTCCACCGCGTCGGCCCCCTTGCGCGCCGACTCCAGCGAGCGGCGGGCAACCTGCGCGGTATGCAGCGCCCGTTCGGACGACTGGGTCATTTGCTGCGCCATGTTCTGCACGGTGGCACCGGCTTCCTCGATCTGGTGCGACTGGCGCTCGGTGGCGTCGAGCAGTTCCGCCGAGGTGTGCTGCGCGGTCTGGGTGGCGCTGGTCACGCGACCGGCAGCGTCGTTGATCCGGCTCACCAGCATCGCCAGTTCTTCGATGGTGTAGTTCACCGAGTCGGCAATCGCACCCGTGATGTCTTCCGACACCGTGGTGCGGATGGTGAGGTCGCCGTCGGCCAGGTCGCCCATCTCGTTCATCAGCCGCAGGATCGCCGCCTGCGTGTGATTACGCTCGTCCTCGGAGTGTTGGCGCTGGCGGTCGATGCTGGCCTGGCGGGCAACGACTTCGCTGCGATAGACCTTGGTGATGAGAATCAGCACCAGCAGCGCGCCCAGCGCACAAGCCAGCGTCGCCATCGAGAGCGCGCCGAAAATGCTCGACGCGCTGGCAAAGGCATTGCCCAGGATGCCGATGTCCCGGAATACGATCGCCGCCTGGCTGTTCAGGCGGTTGCTGGCCGCCTGTATCGTCAGCAGCAGTTTCAGGTCGCCTTCGAGGTTTTGTATGGCGGCCTGGACATCCTGCGAACCGCTGTCCGTCGCCTCGCGCGCGGCCATCAGCCTGGACAGTTGCAACATGATGGTGCTGCGATTGGCATCCCTGTCCGCCACGGAGGTGAGCGAGGTCAACTCGTTCCGTTTGTCGAGGATCAGCCGGATGTCCTGTTCCATCTGCCCCCAACCCTTGATGACGTCTTCGAGCAAAGGCTGTTCGCTGGTATCGACCGCGCGCACGGGGCGGCCATCGAGTTCGCTGCCCTGGGTGAGCGCATCCTTGAGGACGTTGAAACGGTCGCGGCTCTCGATCAATTCATTGAACGCGCCGACCTGCCCCTGGAGCGCCAGCTGCCCCGCCTTGGCGATCTGCTGCGAGAGTGCCTGCAACTCGCCCGTCACCGCGACCTGGTTCGCCACTTCGCTGATACGCCAGTTCTGGAAAATCATCAGACCGGCAGTCGCCAGACCCAACAGCACGAACAGCCAGGCCAGACTGCGCACCCGCCCGGAACCCGCCGGGCTACGATGTTCTCCGGCTTCCGCCGCGAGCCGCTCGGCGGTCAGGGATCGCGCCGCCGCCGTCTGGTTTTCCAAAAAGGTCGAAGTTGTGGTGTCCGAGGGCTGTTGCCCTTGCTCATCCGAAAAGAGCTGTAATGCCATTTGCCTTGCTCCGCCGCGATTACTGATTCGCCGATCTTTGATTGAGAATATTGGAAGGAACGATGTCGTGCCCCCATCCGAGGCCCGCATCGAGAAAAACGCTATTCGCCAGAAGCTGCGAGATGTCCAGCCGCAGCCAAAGCTGGTTGTTCGCGTCCCGCAAATGCCCGCTTACCCAGGGGCGTGGGTCTGTCGCGTCCATGTCCGGCTCGAAATCGTCCTCGTTGCGCAGCCCCAACACGCGCGACACCAGAATGGCGCTGTGCACATTCTGCCTGGCCCCTATCAGCAACAGACGGGATTGCGCGCCGGGCGAAGGCGTGAGCGGGCCATCGTGGAAACGCGACAGGTCGACGACGCTGTACAGCACGCCGCGCACGTTCACCAAGCCGCGATACCACTCGTAAGTGAGCGGCACGGGTGCCAGCGCGGGGGGGGTCATGATTTCGCCCGTGTCGGGCAGGCTGAGCAGCCAGTGCTCGTTTCCCGCCAGCACCCCCAGCAAGCCCCGGCGCTCGCTTGTGCGAGACTCGGCCAGACGGCGGGCGAGATTTTCCTGGAACTGGCGCAGACTGATTCGCTTGGACATTTCGCTCAGCCGATGCTCCTGATACGCGCAAGCAGAGCGCTATAATCGAGAGGCTTTACGATATAGTCGTATGCGCCCTGACGCATCCCCCAAATCTTGTCGGTCTCCAGCCCCTTGCTGGTGCACATGATTATTGGAATACCGCGCGTGGTTTCCCACCGCGATATGGTGCGCGTGGCCTGATAGCCATTCATGCCGGGCATGACGACATCCATCAGAATCAAGTCGGGCAATTCGCTGCGGCTTTTATTGATGGCGTCCTCCCCGCTTTCCGCGGTAACGACCTGGTAGCCACTGCGGGAGAGAACCTCGGTCAACGCCAGCCGCTCGGTGGGCGAGTCATCGACTATGAGCACTTTTTTGATTGACATCGTCGGAACTTTCCATCGGGTATTGCAAATGACTTCAACGCGGGTGGTTCCCGCCATGTTCGGAAACAGCCTTGATCAGGCTGTCTTTCGTGAAAGGCTTGGTGAGATACTCGTCCGATCCCACCATGCGACCGCGCGCGCGGTCGAAAAGCCCGTCCTTGGAAGACAGCATGATCACCGGCGTTGTCGCCAGTTTCGGGTTTTTCTTGATGAGCGCGCAAGTCTGGTAACCATCCAGCCGAGGCATCATAATATCGACGAAAATGACATCAGGATGGTGATCGGTAATTTTGGCCAAAGCGTCGAAACCGTCTTCGGCCAGCAACACCTGACAACCAACCTGCCTGAGAAATATCTCGGCGCTACGGCGGATGGTGTTGCTGTCGTCGATGACCATCACCTTGAGTCCGCTCAGATCCATGCACCCCGCTCCCCAGAGACGTGTCGCCCTCGGCGGCACCGTCGGAATTGTTACGATCTCCGGCAAGGATACCGCAAAAGCCCCGCCCTGATACAGATATAAGTCCCCGCAAAACGGCGAGGGGGCCATTGTCCAAAAAACCTGTCACGGTGGCGCGGCAACAACGGCATATATGGTTTATTTTTCACGATCCCAATCGGAAGGAAGCCGAAAACGGAACGGGAAAAGAATGAATAAGTTCAACTTATCGCACGGGCGCGGCTTATACGCGGTAACGCCGGACGAACCCGATACCGGGCGCATGCTGGCGAAGGTTTCCCGCGTCCTCGCCGCCCGTCCGTGCCTGTTGCAATATCGTAACAAACCTGCCGCTACAGCGTTGCGCCGCGAACAGGCGGAACGTCTTTTGACGCTCTGCCGCGACGCGGGTGTGCCCTTGATCGTCAACGACGATCTGGCGCTTGCCCTCGATCTCGGGGCCGACGGCGTTCATCTCGGGCGCGACGACGGCGACGCGGTAGCGGCGCGGCGCGCACTCGATGCGCAGGGGCCGGGGCGCATTCTCGGCGTGTCGTGCTACGACGAATGGCCGCGCGCGGTAGCGGGCGCGGCGGCGGGCGCGGATTACGTCGCTTTCGGTGCCATGTTTGCCTCGCCCACCAAACCGTCGGCGGTGCGCGCGCCATTGGCGCTGCTCGGGCGGGCGCGGCGCGAACTGAAAGTGACGGTGGCGGCCATCGGCGGCATCACGCAGGCCAACGCGGGCGAAGTTTTCGCGGCGGGGGCCGATCTCGTGGCGGTCGTTTCCGATATTTTCGACGCGCCCGATCCGGGCGCGCGGGCAGAGGCTTACCGGATGCTCTCGGGCAGATGACAAAGAGGGAAGATTTCCGATGAAGAATTTGTTTCGCTTCACGCTATTGCTGCTTTGCTGGCCGCTCGCGGCAGCCCTGGCGTCCGGCGGCGAGGATTATCCATTCCGGATCGACGAGGCCCAATCCCCGCAGGGCATCCGGTTCATCGCCGTCAATAACGGCCCGGCACCGATGACGGTTTTTTTCAAACTGGACGGGAACAACATCCAGGCCGACAGGAAACTCCCGCTGGCGATCGCCATTGCGCCGCGCACCTCCCGGGAGATCGCCCGGGTTTCGCCGCGCAAGCGTTCGGGGCGTTTCAGCTTCCAGTACGAGCATTCCGCCATGATGGGCGACGCCTTCACGCCGCCCGACGAGGCTTACCGCTACCGGCTGCCCTTCGGCAAAGGCGTGCGAACGCAGATCGTCCAGGCCCCCGGCGGCACGCTCACCACCCACGACAGCGACCATCTCCGCAACGCCGTCGATTTCGGCCTTCCCGAAGGAACGCTCGTGACCGCCGCACGCGCGGGAACCGTGGTCGAAGTGAAAGACGGTTTCACCGTGGGCCGACTCGATCCGGCGCTTGCCGGGCGGGCCAACCGCGTCATCGTCGTCCATTCCGACAACACCCTCGGCCATTACCTGCATCTCGCGCCGAAGCGGGTGCTGGTGCGCCCCGGACAACGGGTCGACGTCGGCGAGGCGCTCGCCTATTCCGGCAACACCGGATACAGCGGCGGCCCGCACCTGCATTTCGACGTGCGCCGGGCGGCGGTCGAGCCGGGCGGCATGGTGACGCAAAAGTCGGTGCCCCTGAATTTCCATGACGCGGCGGGCAGGAAGATTACGATCAGGGAAGGCGTGTGGGTCGAGGCGGACCAGGGCGCTGTTCCATTATAGCGGTTCAATTTAATGTGGCGCATATCCGTCATACCTGAACCAGCCAGATATATCGGACAGGAAGATGGTGCTGAAAGCCTGGGCGATTGCCTGGTCAAATTGAAGCCCGAAGAAAACCGCCGTCATTGCGAGGCCCAAAACCCCGGTCGCAATGCCAATGCCTAAAATCCTCGTCATTGCGAGCGAAGCGTGGCAACCCATAGACTGTATGGATTGCCACGGCACACAAAATCCCGCGATGACGCGTGATCGGCTTTTCCTGATTAACATAGATACGGGCTATTGCAATGTATATGCGCGATAGCTGCCCATGCCTATCCGCTACGACATATAATGCGGAGCGCAAGACTCGCAATCCGTATATCCACTTCCCAACCGGTTAGATCAAAGGAGATCCACATGGAACAGCATAAGTTCATCAAACTTTCCATCCTCGGCATGATGGCTGGCATGGCCCTTGCCGTGATGACATCCGCCCAGGCCGCGCCATACACCTACAACCGATACAGATACACTCCGCCGAGAACCTACACCCCCGCGGTCGCAGCCACTCCCGCCGTTGCCGCGACCCCCGCGGTTGCCGCGACCCCCGTAGCCATCGTCTATACGCCGCCCGTCTGCCCTGCTGGCACCTACACCGTACCGGGCGGCGCATACAGAGGGCCTGTCTATGTCGAGCGCAACACAGGGCTTTCCGCTCGCCTGTCCCGGTTCTCTCCCGATGGCGACCTTTGCGTCTACCCCTACGACGGCCCCTTTGCAAGCGCCTGGACCAGTGCCATGGCCATATGCGACCACGGCCTCGTCGGTGCTCCCGGATGGCGGCTCCCCAACGAAAGGGAAATCTACGAAATCTTCACCCGCGGCTTCAGCATGGCTTTTGGCATGACTGCGGGAACAGGTGCCGCTATCCGCTACTGGACTCACAATATCATCTCCACCAACACTAGCTATTCCGTCTACCTGATAAATGTGAGAGGCGGTACGAAGACGCCTTACAGTCTCAACAGCTTCCCCAACAACATTGACGGCGTTTTCGTCGGCCTCCGTTGCGTCAAACCCGCCAGAGAGTTTGTCGTGGCAGTGCCTGTCTGCACCGACGGTTCATGCAGCAGCACCACTACCACTGACGACGATACCGACGACGATACCGGCCAATAATCGGCACCGTCAAAGTCTGGGCGGCTCATCGCCCACCCTCATGCCCATCAACAAACCGCGCGGACGCCCTCCCGACCAAAGGAGGGCGTCCGCGCGCTTGGTTTTTCAGACGCCGAGGCAGGCAATATAGACCGTGCTGTTGTCGAGCGCGGTGCTTGCGACCGGATCGCCGTCGGTGGCAACGCCCGCCCGCATCGCGCCGCTTGCCGGGTCGCCGTCGTCGAGTATGCTGTCAAGCTGCCGGATGAGTTTGCCGGGGATGCCCGCCGAGCACATGACATAGCTGCCGGAAACGCCCAGCGGAGCCGCCGCGCCGCCCGACTGGATGCCGATGCGCCCGCCCATGCTGTTGAGCGGCAGGAATTCGGGGTCGCTGCGGCTGCTCGCGCCGCTGACGAGGTTGGCAAGGCGGACGTGCTCCCAGAAATAAACGGCTTCGCTTGCGACAGTGGCCGCGTCGTTCCAGTTGCCGCCGATGCTGCCGTTGGCATCGCCGTTGCTGGTGCATGTGGCATCCGTGCTCGGGCAGACGTGGGCAATGGCGCGGCTGTCGTCGCCGGGCAGGGCGCGGAATTTGTCCTGGTAGGCGTTGACGAGCATCGGCACGGTGCGGAAGTCCTGGGCGAGATTCTTTGCCTTGGCGCTGTCGATCAGTTCCTGCCCTTTGAGCACGCCGCCGAGCAACAGCCCGATGATGACGAGGACGATGGAAATTTCGACCAGCGTGAAGCCGCTTTGACGGCATTCGGTTTGCTTGCTGCGCATGGAGTTCTCCTTGTACATGATGAGTGAAAGATGCCCAGGGGCTTACAGCCGTCCGCTTCGGGCAAGGCGGGCGACGATGAGCGGATGGCCGATCCAGCGCAACAGGTCGTCGAAGGCGGGCGTCGCCTCCCCGGCCTCGAATACGGGCGAGGTGGGCGACCAGGCGGCATTGCGACCATCGTCCCGGCGGTTGGGGCCGCTCGAATACAGCACGGCGACGACGCGGGAGGTGTCCGTGGTGATCGGGTTGTTGTCGTGGTCGCGGATCTGGAGGTTGCCGCTCGGCAGGGTCGCAAGCGTGATCGTGCCCGTCGTGAAGTTCTTGTCCGGCAGGTAGCGCCAGTGCCCCGTCCACGGCGCGGCGGCACTGGCGCGCGGGCTGCCCCAGGGGTCATGGGCGGGCAGGGCGAGCGTGCGCCAGGGCAGGTAGCCGGGGATGCCTGCCGCGCAGGGTGGGGGATGTTCGAGTCCGTAGGCGGGGCTGGCGGGGTCGGCCTCGGTGCTCGGGCAGGGCAGACGGCCATGGAGCAGGGCGAAACCGATGAGGGCTTCGGTGATGTCGTCGAGCAGGACGTCGGCCTCGCGGCGCTGGCTGGCTTCGATCCGGGCGGCGAGCGGCACGGCGAATGTGCCGGTCAGGAGGCCCAACACGACGAGCATGATGGCCATTTCGATCAGGGTAAAACCGGGGATGAAGCCGCGCGCGCTCAGTGGACGCATCGGAGGATGTCCTCGCTGGCGGGCTGTTGGTGGTCGATGATGGTGTAGTGGCGCAAGCCGCTGTAGCTGCCCATGCCGATGGTGTAGCTCGCCAGGTTTTCGCCTTCGAGGTATTGGGCCGGGTCTTCGCGCTCGGTCTCCGTGCGGCGGCGTTGCGGGGCGTCGCCGCGCCGCCGCTCGCCGCCGAAGATGACGAGGGCGCGGCAGCTTTCCGTGGCGGTATGCGCTGTGGCCGGGTCGACGAGCGTTGCCGTCAGGCAGGGGTTTTCGCCGGTGCAGGCGACGAAGCGCAGTTGGTCGCGCCAGTTTTGGTAGAGGTTTGCCGCTTCCTCCGCGATGCCCGCGGCGGGAGCATCGGGAAAGCGGCCATGCGCACGGTCGGCGGTGATGTTGTCGGCGTGCGCGGCGATCAGCTCGGGCGTGCCGAGCCAGCTTGTCAGCATTCCGGCGGCGGTGTCGAGCACGGTGTCGATACGGGCGAGGAAGTCGGGGCGCAGGCGCAAGGCATCGAATATGTCGTCGGTGGTGAGCCAGGCAACGATGTCGTTGGCGTTCGATCCCGGCAGGCCGTGGACGATGGTGATGCCCCCCGCGAAGCCGGTGCCGTAGTCGCGGTCGAGGAAGGCCGGGAGATCGGCAAGGGCGCTGTCGCTGCCGGAGCAGCGTTGCGCACCCGTGGTGGCGGCGGCGGGCGGGCGAGTCTGCCCCGGCAGCGCGGCACCCGGCGCGATGAGCACCGCGACGGCGCTGTGCTCATCGCCGCCGAGCCTGCGTCCGGCGGTGTCGACGATCTCGAATTGCCCGGGGCTGTCCCAGTTGAGCGCCAGCGCCTTGGGGTTGTGCTTGAAGCTGCCGGAGACGGCATACCACAGGCATTGTCCGGGGCCGCTGGCGGGTACGGCCAGGCCCAGTGTGCGATAGGGGAAGCGGCCAAATGCGCCGAGGTCGCGCGCATGGCAGGCCACGCCGGGAGCCGAGCCGGTGTTGGCCTGGTCGGGGCATGGCAGATAGCCCGGCGCTTGTCCGGGATGCAATTCGGGGTAGATGAGGGCGTAGCCGAGCAGTGCCGCCCTGGCTTCGGAAAGCGTCACGGCGCTATGCATCTCGGCGCGTCGCCCGGATTGGTGGAAGGAGTGCCGGGCGGCGGCGAGCATGGCGCTGATCGCGAGCAGCATCAGGAGCATGACCGCAAAGAGCGTACCGCCGCGTGCGCGCCGGGAGGGAAAGCGTGGTGTCATGGTGTTTCTCCAATATCTTGCGGCGGGCAGGTTTTGCCGGGGAACAAGGCTTTGCCGTCGGGCGTCATGACGGGCGCGCCGTCGATGATGCGGATCGCGGCGGCGTTGGCGGCGGCGTCCCGCTTGCCGTCGAACCATAGGGCGACGATGCGCTTGCCGCGCCACAGCGCGCCATCGAAGCGGCGCGGGTTCGCCGTCACGGCGGGCGGAGCCGACTGCGGCGCGGCGGGAGTTTCCACCTTTGTTTCCAGCGCGCGGCGCTCGGCACTGGTGAAAAAAATCCGCCCGCTGAGCGCGACGCGCAATTGCGGCGCGCTGGTCGGTTCCGTCGCCAGTGCGGGGAGCGAGGCGAGCAGCAGGAGGATGCGTGCGCAGACGTTTTTCATGGTGGCGTTTCCACGGGCGGCGGGCGCGCCATCCAGTCGAATTCGCAGCGTGCCCGCAATGCGGCGCTCGCCGCGCCGGTTTCGCGGCGCAGGGCGCAACCCGCTGGAATGAGGCGGACGGGAATGTTTGCGACGATGGTATCGAGCGCGAGCAGTGCTTCTTCGTGCAGCAGGCTGGCGTCGATCCGCAGGCGGTGTGTCTCGACGGGCGGCAGCCCGTCCGGCGCGGGAGATGCCACCGTGTTCGACCGGGCATGCAGGACGATATGGGTGATTCGCGTATCCCCGGCCAGCCGCTCGGCGAGTCGTTCCCATTCGGCGCTGTCCGGGGATTCGCCCGCCATGGCGGCCAGCGCTTCGGCGCGTTGCATGAGCGCCGCGCGGCGGGTTTGGGCCTCGCGACTGCGCATCAGATGGGTTTCGAGCGCCTGCACCGCCGTGCGAGCACGGTTTGCCGCCGTTTCCTGCCCCGCGCGCGTGCTGGCGGCGATGAGCCAAAGGGACGATGCGGCAATGATGGCCGCCGCGCAGAAAAGCAGGGGACGGCGCAGCAAGGGCGGCGGGGGGAAAATCGCGGGCAGTTTCATGGCGCGCTGGCCTGAAGTGGCGAGGTTCCGACGTCCGCCAATGGCAGGGCGGCGCGGAACCGTAGCAAGGCGGCATCGCCGTCGACCTCAACCTGCGCCAGGCTGCCGCGCAGCCGCTGCCAGTGCGCGGCCAGAGAGACAGCCGCCGGTTCCGGCGGTGGCGCGTGACCTTCCAGCGAAATTTCCAGCGCGACGACGGCGGAGGCCGCATCCCCGGCGGGGAAGTCTTTCGTGGCGAATCCGGGCAGCAAGGCCGGAGCCTGTCCGTCTTGCGTCCGCGCCCATGCGAGTGTTTCGAGGCGCGCCCAGGGCGCTTCGGCAAGCAGATCGGCGACGGCTTGCAGGACGGTCTCGGGAGCTGTTCCCTTGGCGTGGACGAGGCGCTCGCAACCATCGAGCCAGGCATCGAGCCTGTCGGCGTCGGTGGCCTGCGCGGCATTCGCGTCCAGACGGTCGATTTCGCGCTGCAAACCCTGTTGCCTGATGGCGATCTGTCCGGTTTCTTCGCGCAGGCTTTCGGCGGCGGCAAGATCGACCGCCGCCGCGGCTAGGCCGGATACCGCCAAAGTCATGCCGACCGCGATCACGATCCGCCGCGTGCGGGCGACCTGTCTGGCGCAATGCAATTGCGGGTATGCGTAATGGCCGAGAGGGCCGACGCGGCGCGCTTCCTGCAAGGCCAGCGCCAGGATGCCGGAGACGGGCGGGCTGCCGTCATGCGCCTCGACATGCCGGGCGAGGTCGATGAACGCGACCTCATTGCCCGCGGCGAGGGCGATTTCGCACAGAACGGGCAGATCGTCCGCCGTTGCCAACATCCTGACCGGCGCTGGCCCGTCGCTCAGGCGCTGCGAGGGCAGCCACGCCAGGGTTTGCGCGAGTTCATCGCGGTAAACCGGCAGGCAGTCGACGAGGGCATCGCCCCTTGCCGGAATGACGCGGGAAAACATGAGGCGGCGCTGGCGGAAAAACATCTGCCGCATACCGTCCTTCCCGAGCGCGAGCAACAAGACCTGTGCCGGAAGCTGCCGCTGACGGCGATACCAGCGTTCGAGCAGGAAAGGCACGCTGGTGGGCGCGCGGACTTCCGTCAGCCCGTTCGTGCCCGCTTCGCCCAAGGTTTTCAGCCATGGAACGATGTCCGCCGGGCGGGTCAGGGCGGCCAGCAGCACGGGGTCGAGCGGGCCGTCTCCGGGCGCGGCGGGCAGCGGCCTCGCGCTCGTCAGCGGCGTATCCGGAAAATGCTGCGCCAGCCGCCGTTCGATGAGCAAGCGCCGGTCGGCGCTCGGGACGCGCGGCAGCCATTCGAGGATGTGATGCTCATCGGGCAAATCGGCGACCGGCGTGCAACGGCTGCGCATGCCTGCCAGCCAGCCATGCAGCCGCACGGGCGCGTCGGCGTCGGCGGCGGAAAACGCCACCGCCCGCTCAATGCCCCTGCGGGTGGATTGCCATGCCTCGATGCCCCGCGCGTTGATGAGCAGGAAATAGTCCATTGCGCACCTCAGACCGGCAGCCGGGTGATGATGTCGTAGACGGGGCCGAGGACGGCGAGCGCGATCCACATCATGAGCAGCCCCATTGCCACGGTCAGCGCGGGTTCGATGCTGGCCTGCAAACGGTCGATGGCCTCGCGCGCATCGCGCTCGTAAAAATAGACGAGCTGCCCGAGAGCCTTGTCGAGTCGCCCGGTCTGTTCGCCCAGATGCAACATGCGGGTGACGAGGCGGGGAAAGAGGCCGGTGGACGCAAACGCGCTGGCGATGCCCTGCCCGGTGGCGATGTGTGCGCCAGCGGTTTCGATACCGGCGCGGATCGCCAGATTGGGCGTTGCGCGCGCGGCGCTGGCGAGCGCGTCGATCACGGTGACGCCGCTGGCGTAGAGCATGGCGAGCACGTTGGCGATGCGGGCCAGGGCCAGGCGTTGCCGGATCGGCCCGACCAGGGGCAGCCGCAGCGCGAGGGCGTGCAGCCGGAGGCGGAATCCGGCGTGCCGGGAGGCGAGCGCCGAAAGCGCCGCCGCAAGCGTGAGGAGCACCGGCGGCAACAGCCAGCCATACTGCCCGAGCCAGGCGGAAAGGCCGATCAGTATCTGCGTCGGGAGCGGCAGCGTCTCGCCGCTGGCGCGAAACAGCGTGGCAACCTGCGGCACGACCTGGGTGAGCGAGACCACCACCGCGCCGCCGAGCAGGGCGATGACGACAAGCGGGTAAATGGCGGCCTTGCGGGCCTGTGCCGCGATTTCATCGGCGCGGGCGAGATCGGCGGCAATCTGGCGCAGCACGGAAGCGGGGTCGCCCGTGGCCTCGCCCGCACGCAGCATGCCGCGAAACACCTCGTCGAAGGTCTGCGGATGTTGGGCCATGGCGGCGGAAAGCGGCTGCCCGCGTTCGACTTCGGCACGCAATTCGGCTGCGAGCGCCTGCATGGCGGCGTGATTGTCGCCTTCGGCGGGATCGGCGAGGTCGGCGAGCGCGTCGAGCATCGGCACGCCCGCGCCGAGCAATTGTTCGAGTTGAAAGCAGAAATGGATCAACTCGCGTCGGGGGATGCGTCGCCGGAACCGCCCCGCCCAGGCGGATGCGGGTTTGCCGCCGAGCAGTTCCAGCCCGCGAGCGCGCAGCCGCGCGTCGAGTTCGTCGGCATTCGCGGCGTCGAGCTGGCCCCGGACGATGTTTCCGCGCGCGTCGCAGGCGCGGTAGCGATAGCGGGTCATGGTTGCGTCATCTCCCGTGGCGTGGCGGGCGCAAGCGGGCCAATGACGTGGCGTAGTTTCATGCATATCTGGCCGAAAGGGCGATGCGCGTGGCGCTGTTCGTACAGGGCGAGGCATAGCTGGTCGCCACCGATCAGACGGGCGGCAAGCAGAGCATGAACAATGGAGATAGACGTAGGCATATGTTCAAATTGTTTCATACGATGGATGAAGCATAACATGCTTTGCATCAATCAAGTCAAGAGGCATTCAACGGCAATGTCGGAGATGTGATGCCGAATACTTTTTCCATCAGCGTGGATGGCCGTGGCGAGGGCCATATCGTGGCCGGGGACAAGAACCGGCGTCGCGTTGTGGCATATATGCAAAAGCCGTCATGGCCGGGAGCCGTGTGGCGGCGTTACACAGCAGTGTGGCGACACCGGCGAGAAGTCCCGCAGCAAATGTATTGGGGAATATTTCCCCGACAATCAATAACCTGCTTAACAATTGGCGTAGAGCATGCGCCGAGGAGATGAAAATGAGTAGTAACGCGAAATCCTGGATTCCCTCCCGCGAAGGGGATCTCGTCAACCTGATGGCGATCTGGCAAGTAAAACTTGCCAATGCCTCCCTGCAAACCGCCTACGGCTGGGTGGCAGCCGAGTGCACCGCCACCATCGCGACGATCACCACATTTTTGACTGCCAGAACCACCTACCAGGCCACCCCCACGCCCCCCAACCGGTTCATCAAAGAGAGTGCCAGAAAAGCGGCGATAGCGGCCATGCGCAAGTTTGCCGCGGAGCGCATCCGCAGTAACAGCAAGATGAACGAAGGGCAGCGGGCGGAACTCGGCGTCCCCACGCGCGACCCCGAACCCACGCCCGTCCCGGTGCCCGAGGATGGGCCGGAGAGCAGGGCGGAAACCAGCGCGCACCGCCCCGGCGAAGTGAAGGTGAAATACGAGGGGGCGAAGCCCTATGGCGTCGTCACGGTAGACGTTGCCTACGGCGTGCTGGATGCGCCGCCGGAGAGCGCGGAGGCGTTGCCGCACAGGGACTCCTTTACCCACAATCCATGGGTATACACTGCCGGGCACGGCGAACGGGGGCGGAAGTTCTATTACGCACTGCGCTGGCACACCAACGAAGGGGTCAGCGCGTGGACGGAACTGAGCGGGGAAGTCATTATTCCGTGACGGGATAGTCAGATAAAATACCGCCGCAAGGCGGTATTTTCATCCGATGAAGTGACAACCCGAGGAGAACGCAATGAGTATCTACGTCAAGATCGAAGGCATCGACGGCGAATCGAAGGACAACAAGCACCAGAACCGGAACCGGGAATGCTGAGGCCGGAGAGGGTGCCCATCGGTGCGGTTGTGCGGGAATTTCAGGGAGGAAACAGCGGATGTCTTACAGCAACAAGTTGAATGCGTTCATGAACGGCACAGGTTCTTTGGCGTTCGATTGCATTACAAAACGGGATGACTTCGTCAAGGATCTGACAGATAGGCATAAAGTGCCCTCCCTGATAAATCAGGATAAAACCCCGCTGTGTGGCCCGGCGGCGTTCATGTACTGCATTGCGCGGGAGAATCCGGACGTCTACGGGGAATACGTGCTCGATCTGGCGATGACCGGCGAGGGGCGCATCGGCAACCTGACGGTCACGGTGGGCCGCGACTGCCGCAAGGCCGAACTCAACCCGAATGGAGAAGAGATCGCCCCGGTCGACTGGGTGGCGCTGGCGAGCCTGCGCGATGCCTCCAACAAGGTCTTGGACATGGAAAGCCCCGGTTCAAAGGCCGCCGGTATCACCTCAAGCGGCACGCTGGCGGGCTGGTTCCGGAAAACCGGCTGGTTCAAGAGCGGTGTCATCGACACGGGCAATACTTTCTTCACGGAAGACCTCAAGAACTTGCTCGAAATCAACTTGTATCAGTCCGGGGCCTATATCTGCATGCTGCTCAAAGACGCCATTATCCAACCGACGAAAGACCCCGGCATCAATAAAATCGGCAAGAAGAACGCGCCCAAGTCACCCTGGAACGGGCCGACACACTGGATTGTGCTGGGCGACAACAACCCCGCACTCGGAACGGGATGTCTGAACAAGGGCATCCGGATCACCGTGCCGGGCAGGCCCGCCGAGTACCCATTCTCACCGGGCGACAAGGCGTTGCTGGAAGGCGATCTGTATTTTAAAGCCTATAGCTGGGGAAAGATTACTGAAGTGACGGTGCGCTACGCCGATCTGACGGTGGAGCAATTTCTGCGCTACTACTACGGCTATGTGATCGCCGCCAAATAAACAGGGGGAAGCATGAAACGCACCTTCTTGCCATGTCTGTTCGCGCTGTTGGCTGCCCTGACGGGAGTGACAGCGTTCGCGGCGTCGACGGAACAAAATATTCCGGAATTGAAAACGGTGTTTTCTTCGGAAATAATGGACCCTTACTCAGTAAGGGAGCTATTTTTTTCGGAAGACGGCACCACTTTTCTGCTCGGGAGCAAACATAATGGTGCCGTGCTTTTCCGGGCATCCGACTTTTCCATGCTCGAAAAACATCATGTCTGTGGCAATCAACCCAGATGCAAGGATGAAGCCCGCGGCCATGGCTTGGGCTACATAGACGCAAATACCTGGTACATCGCCACAGAAGCCTGGCACTATAGGGAAAATGACCCGCATGGCGAGCCTGACGGAAAAATCGTCATCCGCGTTCGTACCATTCAGCCTTCGCAGGAAGTTGCATCGTATTCATTCCCTTCCGATTCGTGCAGAGGAGGGCCGGTTAATGGGCGCAATGTTTTTGCAAACAAAGACCACATCGCTTGCAGCGAATTGATGATAAATTGGCACACGGGCGAAAAGTATAAAGTCAAAAGCACCGTGCCGGTACATGACATTATTCTGACAAAAGACAGTCGTGTAATAACCTATGGAACAACCAGCCACCTGTTTTATTTCGAGGATTATTACATAATTAACAATCCCCTTACCGGAGAATCGGTCTGGGTGGACTCCTTTGGCGACCCCACCGACCGTTACCGCGTCGTTCGCTCATGGTGGGGTTGCACGCTCGTCTCCGTCCCCGATGGAAAGGAAATCGGTTCTTGTGGGACTTCGCCGCTTTTCGGCACCGACAATTTCCACACGGCCTTTTCTCCTTCGCAAAAACTGTTGGCAGTCGTCATCGCCGACAAGGCGCGCGTGTTCCAGACGGAGCCGTTCAAACAGCTATCGGAATTCCCCATCTTCAAGAAAGTTGGTGCAATCGTGGTTTCCGAAAACGCTTGGCTTGCCGCCGACGACGGTAAGGGCTTGCTTCGCGTCTGGAATGAGAACGGGAAGGCTGTCGGTCAATACGCTTTCGGGGAGAAAAAGTACCTGCGCGATGGTCTGGCGACACCGCCTTTCGCCTTTCAGCCGGGCGGCAACAAGCTTGCCGTGGTGCAGGTTTCGGGGGTACGGGTGTTCGAGCTTCCCGTGCCGGGTGCCGAGCGTTGACTTCGGACTTTTTGGGAAACCAAAGGTAACGAACCGCTGCGGTAGTCCAGCATCGGCACGCGGGGATTCTGATTTTCAGGTTCAACAAGGCACAGGTGCGCTCGATGCAAGTAGTCGGCCCTGAACAACCCCGACTCAAACCAATCTGGCCTGGGCAGGCGCAAGCGGCCCGATGACGCGCAGCAGTTCGTCGGGCGAGGTACTGCCGTCGAGCGCCTTGCGGCGTCCATCGTCGCCGAGCGCGGGGCAGCCTTGGGCGCGGGCGGCCCGCGCGAGTTCGGCGGGCGCGGCGTTGGCGGCGATGAGTTCGTCGAATGCATCGTCGATGGGCAGCACCTCGAAAATGGCCTGGCGACCGCGATACCCCCTGCCGCCGCAGGCCGGGCAGCCGGTGGGGTGGGCGAGGAGGATTTCCTCGCCGTCGCCGTCGGGCAGGCCAAGGGCGTGGCGTTCCTCAAGGCTTGCCGGGGCGAGGCGGCGGCAGTCCGGGCACAGGCGGCGCACGAGGCGCTGGGCGATCACGCCGCACAGATTGCCCGCGAGCAGCGCCGGGCGGATGCCGAGGTCGAGCAGGCGGGCAATGACGCCGATGGCGGTGTTGGTGTGCAGGGTGGCGAAAACGCGATGTCCGGTCATCGCGGCGCGAATGGCCATTTCGGCGGTTTCGGCATCGCGGATTTCGCCGACGAGGATGATGTCGGGGTCTTGCCGCAACAGGGCGCGGACGCCGCCGGCGAAGTCGATCCGCATGGCCTCCCCTACGGTGGTCTGGCGGATGCGCGGCATCGGGTATTCGACCGGGTCTTCCAGTGTCATGATGTTGATCGCTTCGTCGTCGAGGTGTTCGAGCATGGCGTAGAGGGTGGTGGTCTTGCCGCTGCCGGTGGGGCCGGTGACGAGGATCAGCCCTTCCGGGCGGGCCAGTATGCGGGCGACGGCGCTGTGCTGCGCGGGGTCGAAGCCGATGCGGTCGAGGGCGACGATGCCGCGCTGGCGGTCGAGGATGCGCAGCACGATGTTTTCGCCGTGCAGCGTGGGCAGGGTGGCGACGCGGAAGTCGATGGGCCGCCCGGCGACGGTGAGCGAGACGCGGCCATCCTGCGGGGCGCGCGTTTCGGCGATGTTCAGCCCGGCCATGACTTTGAGCCGCACGGCCATGGCTGGCCCGTGTCCGGCGTGCAGGGCGCGCACCTGGTGCAGGATGCCGTCTATGCGGTAGCGGATGCGCAGGAAACCGGCTTCGGGTTCGAAGTGGATGTCCGAGGCTCCGGCCTTGACGGCCTCGATGAGTAGTGCGTCGACCAGGCGCATGAGCGGGTGGGCGGCTTCGTGGCGGGCGCTTCCGGCGGGAGGCGCGGCGGTTTCGAGTTCCTGGAGGATGTCGTCGATGGCGAGGCGGCAGCCGTAGTGGCGGTCGAGCGCCTCGCGGATGTCGGATTCGGCGGCTAGCGCCGGGCGCAGCCGCAGCGCCGGGCCGCAGTGGGCGGCGAGCGCATCGAGGGCGAGGAGGTTTTGCGGGTCGGCCATGGCGACGGTGAGGGTGGCGGCGGTTTCGTCATGGGCGAACGGCAGCGCGGTGTGCCGCCGGGCGAGCGCCTCCGGAACGAGCGCCAGCGTTGCGGGGTCGATGACCGCTCCGGCGAGTTCCACCGCCTGCCGTCCGAGCCGGGCGGAGAGCGCATCGCGCAGCATGGCTTCGGTGACGAAGCCCAGTTCCACGCATATTCGTCCGAAGGGGCGGTGTGCGCGGCGCTGTTCGTGCAGGGCGATGCGTAGCTGGTCGCCGCCGATGAGTCCGGCGGCAAGCAGGGTCTGGCCGATGGGCGCGGCGACGGGATGGGGGGCGTTCATGGGATGACGGGATGTGGGGTCAGGGGCGAGGCGGCGGGGAAGGCGGGTGTCTGTCCGGCGGGGAAATTGCGTCCGCCGGGGTCGGGCAGCGTGCGCAGGAAGTCGGCATCCGGTAGCGCGGCGCGCTCGGTGGCATAGTCGCCGTCGAGTGCGGGGTGGCGGATCAGGCGCGGGCGCAGGAAGATGGCCAGTTCGGTGCGGCGCACGTTGTTTTCCCGTCGGGCGAACAGTTCGCCGAGCAGGGGCAGCGCGCCGATTACTGGAATGCGCCCGGTGTCGTAGTCGATTTTGTCTTCCATCAGACCGCCGAGAACGGCGATTTCGCCATCGGCGAGCCGGAGCACGGATTCGATTTCGCGCGTGCGTATCTGCGGTACGCGGTTGGGGATGTCCTGGAGCGTGGGGTTGGGGTCGTCCTTGAAGCCCGAAATGCTGGAGATGGTGGGCCGCACGCTGAGGATGATTTCCCCGCTGCGACCGATCTGGGGGGTGATCGCCATGACCAGGCCGACCGAGACGGATTGCGGACGGGTGGTGGCGGTCATTTTTTCGCGCGCGTCCGCATTGGTATATTCGGTGGTCGAGGAATCGACCAGGAAGTAGACGACTTCTTCCACCACTTTGAGAATGGCCGTCTGGTTGTTGAGCACCGAGAGCCTCGGGCTGGAGAGCACCTTGACCGTGCCGAAGGTTTCCAGCCAGTCGAGCCGCACGCTGAAGCGATCCGTGAGATAGGCGACGCTCGGCGTCATGGCGCTGGCATCGTTCGTGCCGAGCGGGCGCACTTCTGCCGAGAGCGCGCCAAAGCGGCTCCAGTCGATGCCCTGCCGGTAGCCGTCGGCAAGCGTGACTTCGACGATGGTGGCTTCGACCATGACCTGCTGGCGTGCCGCGCCTTGCACGAGGTCGATGAATTCGGCGACTTGCCGGTGCTGGCGGGCGTTGGCGAGCACCATCAGGACGCCGGTCTCGCGGTGGCTGACGACGAAAGCCGGTTCGTTGCCGTTGTCGTCGCAGGCGGGCGAAGCCGCGTCCCTGGCGGACGGTGTGCGCTGGCGCAGGGCTTCGCAGCGCGGTTTGCGGACGTGATGCTCGTGTTCCTTCAACAGATTGCGGATGCTGGTTTCGAGCGATTCCCAGAAGTGATTGGCGGTTTTGGTTTCGATGCGGGTGAGCGAGGTATTGCCGCTGCCGCTGTCGCGTGCGCCTTCGATGGCGCTGGCGCTGGTGGCGATCTGGGTGCTGGTGGCGACCGCGCCGTTCATGTCGCGCGAGAGGTTGACGTAGTCGACGCGATAGGCGCGCAGGAAGGGGGTGTCGGGCATCGCGGCAAGGCGGCGACCGTCGAAGGTGCAGTGCAGCCCGGCCTGTTCGCAGATGCGTCCGATCAGTTCCGATAGTGGGCGGTCGAAGGCGCTCAGGCTGACGAGGCCGTCGACGCCGGGATGGAGGTCGAAATCCAGCCGTTGATCGCGCGCAATGGCCGCGAGCAGTTGCTCCGCCGGGATCAGGTGTACGTCGAGCGAGTAGACAGGCTCCGGCTTCGGCGGATGCGCGGCAGCCTGCGGCGGTGGCCGTTCGACATCATGGCCGCTGTGGTGCGCGGGGCCGCCCGTCGAAACCGCCGCGTCTGCCCGCGCCGCCTGCAAATGCGCGAAGGCTGGCATGCGGACATCGTCGCGCGGCGGCGCATGCACGCAGCCCGCGAGTATGGCCGCCAGAAACACGAATAGTATGGGCATATGCCTGAGGTGCCGTATTGCGTTGACTCAAGCATAACATTATCCGCATCCACCTAGTCAATAGGTATTTTGAAAATGTCGGAATGGTGATGCCGGATGTTTCCGGGTGAATAGACAAATATTTGCACGAGATATGCTGGATACTCCGGGCTTTTCCAGGGCTACTCCCTCCAGCCCCAAGCCGCGCGGATTGCCGCAATGCCGTGCGCACCCGCCCGGCGGGCGGTCTCCATATCCCCGTCCGCGAGGCCGCCGAGCGCGAACACCGGCAGGGGCAGACCAGCGGCCAGCGCCGCGAAACGCTCCCAGCCCAGCACAGCGCCCGAAGGATGCGTCGTGGTGGCCTTTACCGCACCGAGAAGCGCGTAATCCAGCCCCAGGGCCGTCGCGTGTTCGAGTTCCGCGCGATCGTGGCAGGATGCCCCCACCCAGGCAAAACCGGGGCGCGAAGTGCTCGCCATCAGACGCGCCGCGGGCAGATGAAGGCCATCCGCCCCGACCGCCAACGCCAGATCCGGATCGTCATTGACCAGCACCCACGCGCCCGCCGCATGGGCACGGCGGACGGTTTCCGCCGCAAACGTCCGTCGTTCCGATGCGGGCAACCCGGCCTCACGAATCTGCACCAGGCGCAAGCCCGCCGCCAACGCGCAAGAGAGGGCCGCCAACTGGGTTTCGATGCCCATTGCCGCCGCCTGCGTGATCCCCATCCGGCGCGGCAAGGCTAACGCCTTCAGAACAGGGCCGTTCGCGGGCAACATCGGCGTGCAAGCCTCATCCGCCGAAACCCACGCCAGATCGTCATGCACATGGTCGCGGATTTCTCCCCGCCAGCGGGTGACTTCAAAAAAATGCAGCATGACGCTAGCGTGTTCATACTCGTGTGTGCGCACGATCCACGGATAAAAACGCTCGACCCCGATGCCCAGTTCTTCATGGAGTTCGCGGCACAGCGCCCCGGCGGGCGATTCCCCCGCCTCCACCTTGCCGCCGGGGAATTCCCAATAACCGGGATAAAACGTATCCGCTGCCCGCCGCCCGAGAAGAAACCGCCCGTCCTCCCGTACGATGACGCCAGCGGCGACCTCGACGAGCTTACGGCTCTGCATCATCATCGAGCCGCCCCGCGAAATCCCGCGCGAACTGCCACGCCACCCGCCCCGAACGCGAACCGCGCATCAGCGCCCATTGCAGCGCCTCCTGACGTGCATCGGCGGCGCGTGCATCCGGCACGCCGAAAACCCGCAGCCAATGCGCGGCGATGTCCAGATACTCGTCCTGCCCGAACGGATAAAAAGACAGCCACAAGCCGAAGCGTTCGGAGAGCGAGACTTTCTCCTCCACCGCTTCGCCCGGATGGATTTCGCCGTCCGCATGCCGCGCGGGCCGGTTCTCGTCGTGATATTCCGGCATCAAATGGCGGCGGTTGGAGGTCGCATAGATCAGCACATTGTCCGCCACGCCCGACACCGAGCCGTCGAGCGCGCTTTTGAGCGCTTTGTAGGCGACTTCGCCCTCCTCGAAAGAAAGATCGTCGCAATAAACGATGAAACGCTCGGGTCGCCGGGCCAGCAGTTCCATGATGTCGGGCAAATCGGCCAGATCGGTTTTATCGACCTCGATCACCCGCAAGCCCTTTTCCGCATATTCATTGAGCAATGCCTTGACCAGCGACGACTTGCCCGAGCCGCGCGCGCCGGTCAGCAGCACATTGTTCGCGTGCCGCCCGGCCAGGAACTGGCGCGTGTTGCGGTCGATGCGCGCCTTCTGCTCGTCGATGCCGCGCAAATCCCGCAAACGGATGGCGGAAGGCGTCCTCACCGCCTGCAAACCGGCGCGGCCATCGCGGCGACGCCACAGAAAGGCCCGCGCGGCATCCCAGTCCGTCGCGGGCGCGGGGACGGGCAAAATCGCCTCCAGACGCGCCAGCACCTGCTCGGCGCGTGCCAGCAGGGATTCCAGATCATTCATACCCATCGCCTGCTTCCCCGCTGTTTTCCTCGCCGTCCGCCTTCGCGCGTGGCCTCAGCACCCACAGCACTGGCAGTACCAACATCAGGGCAATACCGACTTCCAGAAAAACCACCCACATCATCTCCTCCACGGGCCGACAATAAATAAGCGCCTGTATACTGCGTGCCGAATCCGTAAAGTTTATCCCGATCCCGCCATGAGCCTGCCCCTCCGCCGCCATTTTGCCGCCCTCGCCTGCATGGCCGCCGTGGCCTTCCTGTCCGCCTGCACACAGCCGTCATTGAAAACGGAAGACCGCGAGGCCGACTTCCATCCCGCGGACTGTCCGGAATGCCAGCCCGTCACGCAGCCCGACGCCACACTGCCCGGTACCCCGCAAACCGTCGCCCCCCCCCCCGACACCACAGCGCCCCCCCTCTCCCCTCCGTCCTCGATCGAAACCCCGCCGAAACCCGCCGCTGGCTGGCGCGAAACCGCCTGGGAGGCGCTGCCGGGCTGGAAAAACGACGAAACTGCCGCGGCCTGGCCCGCATTCCGTGAATCCTGCCGCGTCCTTGCCCGCAAACCCGGCTGGCAAGAAGTCTGCGCCGCCGCAAGCGCCCTGCCTGCCGTACTGCCGGATGCCGAAGCACGCCGGTTTTTCGAGCAACGTTTCACGCCCTGGCAAAGCATCGCCAGCGACGGCACCGGGCAGGGAATCATCACCGGCTATTACGAACTGCTGATACGCGGCAGCCGCCAGCGTTCGGCCTCCGCGCCCTGGCCGATTCTCGCCCCGCCCGACGATCTGCTCACCATCGACCTCGGCGACGCATACCCCGAACTCAAACCGGCAAAACTGCGTGGACGGGTGACGGGCAACAAAGTCGTGCCCTACTGGACGCGGGCGGAACTGGAACAGCGCCGCGACAGCGGACAGTTGCCCGCGCGCGCGCTGCTGTGGGCCAACGACCCGATCGACCTGTTCTTCCTCCAGGTACAAGGCTCCGGACAAGTCGAACTGCCCGACGGCAGCCGGGTGCGCGTCGGCTTTGCCGACCACAACGGCCACCCCTACCGTTCCATCGGCACATGGCTGATCCGGCAGGGCGAACTTTCCGCGCACCAGGCTTCGATGGAAGGCATCCGCCAATGGGCGCGACGCAACCCGCAACGGCTTGGCGAACTGCTCGACAGCAACCCGCGCTACATCTTCTTCCGCGAACTGCCGGAAAGCGATGGCGGCCCCATCGGCGCGCAGGGCACGCCGCTCCATGCCGGGCGCAGCATCGCCATCGACCCCGCCCACATTCCGCTCGGCGCGCCGGTCTTCCTCGCCACCACCTGGCCGCTATCGGAAGAACCGCTCAACCGGCTGGTCGTCGCGCAGGATACCGGCAGCGCCATCAAGGGCGCGGTACGGGCCGACTTCTTCTGGGGATTCGGCCCGGAAGCCGGTGCGCAGGCGGGAAAGATGAAACAACAGGGAAGAATCTGGGTGCTCCTTCCCAAAGCCATCGCCGCGGGACGGGCCGCTGGCAAGTAAGCGGTATTCCTGGCCCTTTCCCGACGTGGGTACGTGAGGCGTCATTTTATCCGCCGCACATTCGCGCCCAGTGCGGCGAGTTTTTCTTCCAGCCGTTCGTATCCCCGATCGAGGTGGTAGATGCGCTCGATGAGGGTCTTGCCTTCGGCGACCAGCCCGGCAATGACGAGGCTGGCGGAGGCGCGCAGGTCGGTGGCCATGACGGTCGCGCCCTGGAGGCGTTCGATGCCGCACACGATGGCCGTGTTGCCGTCGATGCGGATGTCCGCGCCCAGGCGTTGCAGTTCGACGGCGTGCATGAAACGGTTCTCGAAGATGGTTTCGCGGATGACCGCCGTGCCCTGGGCGATGCAGTTGAGCGCCATGAACTGGGCCTGCATGTCGGTGGGAAAGGCTGGGTAGGGAGCCGTGCGCAGGCTGGCCGCCGTGAGCTTCGGCGGGGCGCACAGGCGGATGGCGTCGGGTTCGGCGTGTACGGTGCAACCGGCTTCGATGAGTTTGTCGATGACGGCGTCCAGGCTGGAAGCAAGCACGCCGGTGAGCCGGATGTCCCCGCCGGTGGCCGCCGCCGCACAGAGGTAGGTGCCGGTTTCGATGCGGTCGGGCATGACGTGGTGGCGTGCGCCATGCAGGCGGGGAACGCCTTCGATGTGGATGATGTCGGAACCCGCGCCGGAAATTTTCGCGCCCATGGCGATCAGGCAGTTGGCGAGGTCGACGACTTCGGGTTCGCGCGCGGCGTTTTCGATGATGGTCACGCCATCGGCAAGGGTGGCGGCCATCATCAGGTTTTCGGTGCCGGTGACAGTCACCATGTCGGCGACGAGCCGCGCGCCCTTGAGGCGGGAGGCGCGGACGTGGACGTAGCCGTGTTCGACCGCGACTTCGGCTCCCATGGCCTGAAGCCCCTTGATGTGCTGGTCGACCGGGCGCGCACCGATGGCACAGCCGCCGGGCAGGCTGACGCGCGCTTCGCCGCAGCGCGCCGCGAGCGGGCCGAGGACGAGGATGGAGGCCCGCATGGTCTTGACCATTTCGTAGGGGGCAACCGGCTCGGTGAGGGCGCTGGCGTCGAGCGTCACGGTGTCGCCTTCGCGTTCGATGGCGACGCCCATTTGCCCAAGCAGGGCAAGAAGCGTGGCAACGTCCTTGAGTTGCGGCACGTTGGTGAAGGTCACGGGTTCGGCGCTCAGCAGCGCCGCGCACAGGATGGGCAGCGCGGCGTTCTTCGCGCCGGAGATGTTGGTCTCGCCCACGAGGCGGGCACCGCCTTCGATCAGCAATTTATCCATGTCTGAAAGAGTTCCATTCGGTTATGAAGATGCCGTATCGGGCCGGAGGGATGTTTTTCGGGGCCGGTTCGCAATCGTTTTTCCCTCCGGCGGAATATCCCGGCGTTTTTCAGCGGGCCGTTCCGGCCTGCATTTCGGCCCATTGCGCCGGAGTATAAGTCTGTAATTGCAGCGCGTGGATTTCCTTGTCCATCAACGAGCCGAGCGCGGCGTATACCTGCTGGTGCTGGCGTACTCTCGATAGCCCCTCGAACGCGGCGCTGACGACGATGCCGCTGAAATGAACGCCGTCCTCGCCTTCGACAAGGACGTGTTCGCAGGGGAGATGCGCTTCGATCAGGCGCGCGATTTCTTTGGCGTCGAACATGTTTTTTCCTCTCTTTTGCTTTCAGCCTCGCAGTTTGTAGCCTCTGGCGAGCATGGCCAGCGTGAGCGCGGCCAGCGCGACGAGGCTGCCGCCCGTCACGGCGAGGCTCAGCCAGGGCGAGACGTCGGACTGGCCGAAGAAGCCGTAGCGGAAGCCATCGATCATGAAGAAGAAGGGGTTGATGTGGGAGATTTGCTGCCAGAGCGGCGGCAGGGACTGGATGGAGTAGAAAACGCCCGAAAGCATGGTGAGCGGCAGGACGAGGAAGTTCTGGAAGGCGGCGAGCTGGTCGAATTTGTCGGCCCATATGCCCGCGATGATGCCGAAGGTGGCGAGCAGCGCGCCGCCGAGCACGGCGAAGGCGAGCGCCCAGGCCGGATGTGCGGGCGGCGTGGCGACGAAGAGGGCGGAGGCAAGCCACACGCCGACGGCGACGAACAGGCCGCGCAGCACCGCGGCGAGGATGTAGGCGGCGTAGAAGGCGCGATACGACAACGGGGGCAGCAGCACGAAGATGATGTTGCCGGTGATCTTGCTCTGGATGAGCGAGGAGGAACTGTTGGCGAAGGCGTTCTGCAACAGCGACATCATGATGAGGCCCGGCACGAGGAAGGCGGTGTAGGGCACTTCGCCGTAGACGGTGATGTGGCGGTCGAGCACGCGGGAGAAGATGAGGAGAAAGAGCAGCGCGTTGAGCACGGGGGCGGCCACGGTCTGGAAGCCGACTTTCCAGAAGCGCAGTACTTCCTTGTGGAACAGGGTGAGGAAGCCGGTGAGGGGCGAGGGCGGGAAGGGTTCAGGCACGGCGCATGACCTCCACGAAAACCTGTTCCAGATCCGGCTCGCCGAGGGTGATTTCGCGCACGCCCGCGCCCGCTTCGCGCAGGCGGGCGAGCAGGGCTTCGATGTCGCCGGGGGCATCGAAGCCGAATTCGAGCCATTCTCCCGCAGGCGTTGCGCCGAGGGCGAGCGCGGCCTCGGGGTGTTCGGCGCGGATTTTGAGTCTGCGGGCGGCGGCGCTGGAGAGCAGGTTGGCCGTGGTGTCGAGCGCGACGATGCGGCCCGCTTTCATCATGGCGATGCGTCCGCACAGGGCTTCGGCTTCTTCGAGGTAGTGGGTGGTCAGGACGATGGTATGGCCGTCGGCGTTGAGTTTTTTCACGAAGCGCCACAGGCTCTGGCGCAGTTCGACGTCGACGCCCGCGGTCGGTTCGTCGAGCACGATGACGGGTGGGCGATGCACGAGCGCCTGCGCAACCAGCACCCGGCGCTTCATGCCGCCGGAGAGGGTGCGCATGTTGGTGTCGGCCCTGGCGGCGAGGTCGAGGCCGTGGAGGATTTCGTCGATCCATGCCTCATTGCCGCGTATGCCGAAGTAGCCGGACTGGAAGTGCAGCATCTCGCGCACGGTGAAGAAGGGGTCGAATACGAGTTCCTGCGGCACGACGCCGAGCCGGAGCCGGGCGTCGCGGTAGCGGGCGACGACATCGTGCCCCATGATTTCGAGCGTGCCGCCGTCGGCGCGGATCAGCCCGGCGAGCGCCGAGATGAGCGTGGTCTTGCCCGCGCCGTTGGGGCCGAGCAGGCCGAAGAATTCGCCTTGCCCGATGTCGAGGTCGATCCCGGCGAGCGCCTGCAAGTCGCCGTAGCGTTTGGTCAGCGCGGCGACGCGGATCGCGGGCGTGGTCATGTCGGGGAGAATGGGGCGCTGCCGGGAAGCTGCGGCGGGGTTTTGTCGTTCAGGTCGCGGGCGGCGGCAGCAGCGGGGCGATGCCGTAGGTCTCGGCGAGCGCGCGCAGCGGTTCGGGCAGGGCGCGCAAGGCAACCTGGCTGCCGCGCGCCTTCGCCCGCCGCAGCCAGGCGAGCAGCAACGCGAGCGCGGCGGAATCGGCTTGGGCGATGCCGCCGAGGTCGATGGTGAAATCCCCGTCGGGCAGGGGACGTTCCAGGTGGGCGGCGACGGTGTGCAGTGTCAGCGCCCCTTCCAGCTTCAGTGTGGCCGGTTCCGCCATTGTCAGCCGCCCTGTGCCATTTCCAGCGACTTGTTCTTGGCTTCGAGCGAGGCGATCAGGCCGTCGATGCCGCCCGCGCGGATCTCGTTGCCGAAACTGCCGCGATAGTTGGTGACGAGGCTGACGCCCGCCACGATCACATCGAACACCTTCCAGCTTCCGTTTGCTTTTTCCAGCGAATAGTCGATGCCGATCGGCTGCGCGCCAGGTTGGGAGACTTCGGTTTTCACCCTCACCTGTTTATCGTCCGGGCTGGCACGCAGGGGTTTGAAGTCGATAGTCTGGTCGCGGTACTGGGTGAGCGCGTTGGAATAGGTGCGCACGAGCAGGGTGCGGAAGGCGCTGGTGAGGCGGCTTTGCTGTTCCGGCGTGGCGCTGCGCCAATCCTTGCCGACGGCAAGCATGGTCATGCGGCGGAAGTCGAAATGCGGCAGCACCTTTTCGTCGACCAGCGCCAGCACCCTGCGGGTGTCGCCGGACTGGATCGCCTTGTCGCTGCGCACGATGGCAAGCACTTCCTCGCTGACGTGCCGCACCAGCACATCGGGCGCGCTTTCCTCGGAAGCGGTGGCGAGGCCGCCGAAAAGCGCCGATGCCAGCACCAGGCAGCAGGCGAAGCGTTTTCCTGTCATTGTGTTTCTCCTGTGGTTTGCGTTGGGTCGCCGTTGTCGTCGAGGTCGAAATTTTCGTATTCGAGCGGCGGGTTGCCGTCATAGATCTTGGAACGGCGTTGTTGCAGATAGAAATCGCGCGAATAGCTGTATTTGTCGAGCGTGGCTTCGTCGAGGGTGCGCTCAAGCCCGAGCATGCGGGCGCGCTCGCTGGCCAGTTGCAGCGCGCTCAGGGTGTTGCGGGTAGCGATGTGCGGGATGAAACGCCAGGAATCGTCGAACGTCATGTCCATCGGAAACGCAATGGCATCCCGCAGCGTGCGCGGCCCGAAAAAGGGCAGCATCACATAAGGGCCGTCGTGAAAACCCCAGACGCCCAATGTCTGTCCGAAATCCTCGTCGTGCTTGGGGAGCCGCGCCTCGGTGGCGATGTCGAGCAGGCCGCCGATGCCCATCGTCGAATTGACGAGAAAACGCATCAGGTCGGAGAGCGCATCCGCGGGCTTGCCTTGCAGCAGATTGTTGACGCCGATCCATGGATCATTGAGATTGCCGAAAAAATTCCCCACCCAGGTGCGTACCGGCGTCGGCGTCACCGCCACATAGGCTTTCGCCACCGGCTTGGCCACGACGATGTCCAGCTTCTCGTTGAGCGAGAACATGGCGCGGTTGTAGTGCTCGAACGGGTCTTGCGGCGGCGTGTTGGCGCAACCGGCAAGGCAGGCCGCCGCCACGAAAGCCAGCCCGGACGTTTTTGCAAAATCCGCGATCCTCATTGCGCGGACGCTCCCTGCGCGGGCGCTTCGGCTGCCTTGTTGAACAGGAACTGGCCGATGAGTTTTTCCAGCACCACCGCCGACTGGGTGATTTGCAGCTTGTCGCCGTCCTTCAGGATGTCGCTCTCCGCGCCGGGGTCGAGGCCGATGTATTGCTCGCCGAGCAGGCCCGATGTCAGGATGGAGGCGCTCGTATCGGTCGGGAATTCGTACCCCCCATGGAGATCGAGCCGGACGATGGCGCGATAGCTCTGCGAGTCGAAACGAATGCCGCCGACCCGTCCGACCACCACGCCCGCGCTCTTGACCGGCGCGCGCGCCTTCAGGCCGCCGATATTGTCGAATGCCGCCTCGACCGTATACGTCGCGCCGCCCGGCGCATCCGTATAACTGCCGACCTTCACCGCCAGGAAAACCAGCGCGGCAAAGCCCAGCGCCACGAACAGACCCACCCACAAATCAAGCGTCGTCCGGCTCATCAAAGACCTCGGAACATAAAAGAAGTCAGCACGAAATCCAGCGCCAGAATCACCAGCGCCGAACTTACCACGGTGCGCGTGATCGCCCGCGACACACCCTCGGCGGTGGGCTGGCAATCGTAGCCCTCGAAAACCGCGATCAGCGACACCGCCACCCCGAACACGAAGGACTTGATCGTGCCGTTGACGATGTCGTAGCGGAAATCCACCGAAGCCCGCATTTGCGACCAGAAAGCGCCGTCATCGACGCCGATGGCCACCACGCCGATCAGCCAGCCGCCGAAAATCCCCATTGCCGAGAACATCGCCGCCAGCAGCGGCATCGAAATCACCCCGCCCCAGAAGCGCGGAGCCACGACCCGCGCGATGGGATTCACCGCCATCATGTCCATGGCCTGCAACTGCTCGGTGGTCTTCATCAGGCCGATTTCCGCCGTCACTGCCGAACCGGCGCGGCTGGCGAACAACAGCCCCGCCACCACCGGCCCCAGTTCGCGCAGGAGCGAGAGAGCCACCATGATGCCGAGCGCATCGCTCGAACCGAAGCGCTGCAAAATATCGTAGCCCTGCAAGCCGAGCACCAACCCGACGAACAGGCCCGAGACCAGGATGATGAGCAGCGAGAGCACGCCGCTGAAATAAATCTCGCGGATCGTCAGCGGCAGGCGGCGGAACGATTGTCCGGAATAGCGCAGCAGCGCAAAAAAGAAGCGCGCCATGAAACCGAGACGCCATAGGCCGTCGATGGTCATGGCACCGATCCTGCGCAGCAGCGCGTTCATGTCGGCACCTCGTCGAGCAGGCTCGCCAGGGGCGGTGCCGGGTAATGGAACGGCACCGGGCCGTCCGCTTCGGCGTGGACGAACTGGTGCACGAAAGGGTCATCCGAAGCGCGGATTTCCGCAGGCGTGCCGTGCGCCACGATGCCGCCTTCCGAGACGAAATAAACATAATCGACCAGATCGAGCGAAGCCTGCACATCGTGCGTGACCATGATCGAGGCCGCGCCGAGGGCATCGTTCAGGCGGCGGATCAGATGCCCGATCGTCCCGAGCGAAATCGGATCGAGTCCGGCGAAAGGCTCGTCGTAGAGCATCAACATGGGGTCGAGCGCCACCGCGCGCGCCAGTGCCACCCGTCGCGCCATGCCGCCCGAAAGCTCCGAAGGCATCAGCGCCGCCGCGCCGCGCAGGCCCACGGCATGGAGTTTCATCAGCACCAGATCGCGGATCAATTCGGCGGGCAGGGCGGTATGTTCGCGCAGGGGGAAGGCCACGTTATCGAACACATTCATATCGGTAAAAAGCGCCCCGAACTGGAACAGCATTCCCATGCGCCGCCGCAAGGCATACAGGGCCGAAACCGACAGATGGCCCATATCCTGCCCGTCTACTTCCACCGTACCCGCATCGGCCCGCAATTGCCCGCCGATGAGGCGCAGGAGCGTCGTCTTGCCGGAACCGCTGCCACCCATGATCGCCACTACCTGACCGCGATGCACGGTCAAATCGACGTCGTGCAGAATCTCGCGTTCGCCATAAGCGAAGCGCACACGATTCAGACGGACAAGAGGATTGCCGGAGGCAGGCGTCATGGAACGATCAAATATCACCGAACATAAGAGCGGGATTCTAACAAATCTCCCGCCATGGAGCCTGATCCGATTGAATCAAGGCATCTCCGACTGGATGCGGTTTCTGTTCGAATGTGCGCATTGCCGACTGGGAATGTTTTTGTCATTGCATGGCACGTAGTGCCGTGGCAACTCATGTACCCGTGATTCCCGCAATGCTACCCCTCAGTGCGAGTGATCGCCGCCGTGTGGATTGCCGCGGGCCTGCGGTCCTCGCAATGACGGTCGGGAGATTCGTATCATTGCGAGGCGCGAAGCGCTGTGGCAATCCACACGATGCACTGGCGGCACCACTTCGCTCGCAGTGACGCTTGTTCAAAGGTTCCCTGACTCACGAGCCGTTTTCAGGGGCAGGGGCGTGATACGCTTGCGCCGCATGACAAAGCAAATACCCTCCGGCGACGGTTCCACACCGCCGCTCGCGCTCTACATTCACTTTCCCTGGTGTGTGCGCAAATGTCCCTACTGCGATTTCAACTCGCACGCGCCGCGCGGCGGCGAGATTCCGGCGGATGCCTGGGCTGCCGCCGTCGTGGCTGATCTCGAAGCGGCGCTGCCGCAAATCCGGGGGCGATGCGTTCATAGCGTTTTCATCGGCGGCGGGACGCCCAGTCTGCTGCCTGCCCCGGTGCTGGAAAAACTGCTCGACGCCTTGCGCGCCCGCCTGCTGCTTGCGCCCGAGGCCGAAATCACCCTCGAAGCAAACCCCGGCACGGCGGACGCCGCGCGTTTTGGCGCTTGCCGCGATGCGGATGTCAATCGCCTGTCGCTCGGCGTCCAGAGTTTCGACGACGGGATGCTCGCCCGCATTGGCCGCATTCACGATGGCGACGGCGCGCGCCGGGCGGTGGAGGATGCGCTTTCCCGTTTTGCGCGCGTGAATGTCGATCTGATGTATGGGCTTCCCGGCCAGACACTTGCCATGGCGCTGGCCGATGTGGAAACGGCGCTGGCGTTCGGCGTGGGGCATTTGTCCTGCTATCACCTCACCCTTGAGCCGGGCACGCCGTTTGCACGCAATCCGCCGGTACTGCCCGGCGACGATGCCGCCGCCGACATGCAGGACGCCATCGAGGCGCGGCTTGCCGATGCCGGATTCGGGCATTACGAAGTCTCCGCCTTCGCCCGTGCCGGGCAGGAATGCCAGCACAATCTCAATTACTGGACTTTCGGCGATTATCTCGGCCTCGGCCCCGGCGCGCATGGGAAGCTGACGGTTTCCGGCGGCGTGGTGCGCGAAGTCCGTCACCGACATCCGGCCCGCTATCTCGAAGGCGCGGCGCGTGGCGATTTTGTCCAGGCACGGCGGATGGTGGGCGCGGCGGAACTGCCGTTCGAGTTTTTGATGAACGCGCTACGCCTGCCCGATGGCGTGTCCTGGGGGCTTTTCCGGGAGCGGACGGGCCTGTCGCCGGATGTCATGGCGGACGGTCTGGCCGAAGCACGCGCGCGCGGCCTGCTGGATGCGTCTCCGGATCGCCTGCGGGCAACGGCGCGAGGCCAGCGGTTTCTCAACGATCTGTTGCAGATTTTTCTGCCGGAGTGAGCGGCGGGGGAGTCGATGCCCCGCCGGTGGCGCGGGTCGCGGGGCCTGTTCCACGCCAACACCAGCAACATATCGCCGTGAAGACAACCGACGTTTACATGCCCTGTCATCGACGCCCGCTCCCCGCCATGTTGCGGCAAAAAGTCCTCATGGGTAGTATGGGAACGCGTCATAACCCGATCCGGGGGGCAAATCATGAACATCCTCAATCGCATCGGCAAGGCAACAGCAACATATCAAACTGACTGCCAGTGCTCGCGGAACCGTGGCCACCGTCTGCCAATGCCAGGGAGCGGAAGAATACCCGGCGAAAAGCCGATGCCGTCCCGGTCTCTCGCGCGCCTGCTGGCGCTGATGGCCGCCGTGCTGTTCTGCCTTCCGGCGCGGGTCGATTTCATACAAGAAGTTCATGCTGCCGTAAAGGACGGCGGCAGCAAGCCCGGGGAGGCCATTACCGCTTTTGAGGAAATCGACCGCCGCTTCGGCAAGGATGACTCGCCCGGCGTGCGCGAGCAGGTCGCCGAGGCGCTCTTCAACAAAGGTGTGATCTTGGGGCAACAGGGCAATATCTGGGAGGCCATCGCCGTCTATGAAGAAATCGACCGCCGCTTCGGCGAGGATGACTCACCTAGCGTGCGCGAGTGGGTCGCCAGGGCGCTCGTCAACAAAGGCGTGACCTTCGGGCAACAGAGCCTACTTCGGGAGGCAACTGCCGTATTCGAGGAAATCGTCCGCCGTTTCGGCGAGGATGACATGCCCGGCGTGCGCGAGCAGGTCGCCATGGCGCTCTTCAACAAAAGCGCCTTGTTGTGGCTACAGGACAAGATCGGGGAGGAAATCGTCGTTTATGAGGAAATCGACCGCCGCTTCGGCAAGGATGATTCACCCGGCGTGCGCGAGTGGGTCGCCAGGGCGCTCTTTAACAAAGGCGCGATCTTGTTGGGGCGACAGGGCAAGACTGGAGAGGCCATCGCCGTTTATGAGGAAGTCGACCGCCGTTTCGGCAAGGATGACTCGCCCGGTGTGCGCGAGTGGGTTGCCAAGGCGCTTTTCGACAAAGGCGCGGCCTTGGGGCAACAGGGCAAGACCGGGGAGGCCATCGCCGTTTATGAGGAAACCGACCGCCGCTTTGGCAAGGATGACATGCCCCGCGTGCGCAAGCAGGTCGCCATGGCGCTCTTCAACAAAGGCGTGGCCCTGGAGAAACAGGGCAAGACCGGGGAGGCAATGACCATCTATGAGGAAATCGACCGCCGCTTCGGCAAGGATTGCTCATTCGGCGTGTGCGTGCTGGTCGCCATGGCGCTCGTCAACAAAGGCAGTGCCTTGGGGAAACAGGGCAAGACTGGGGAGGCAATGGCCGTTTATGAGGAAATCGACCGCCGCTTCGGCAAGGATGGCTCGCCCGGCGTGCGCGTGCAGGTTGCCATGGCGCTCTTCAACAAAGGCGTGACCCTGGGGGAACAGGGCAAGACCGGGGAGGCAATGGCCATCTATGAGGAAATCGACCGCCGTTTCGGCAAGGCTGGCTCGCCGCCCTGCATGAGCGTGAGCGTGCTGGCTACCGAGGTGTTCTCCAACAAAGGCGTGCCCCTGGAGGAACAGGGCAAGACCTGGGAGGCAATAATCATCTCTGCGGTAATCGGCCAGCACTTCGGCAAGGATGACCCGCCCGGCGTGCTCGAATGGGTCGCCAGGGCGCTCTTCAGCAAAGGCGCGACCCTGGGGGAACAGGGCAAGACCGGGGAGGCCATCGCCGTCTTTGAGGAAATCGTCCGCCGTTTCGGCAAGGACGGCTCGCCCGGCGTGCGCGAGTGGGTCGCCGGGGCACGCCGTTTCATAGAAAACCCGTTCCCCCGGCCATGACCAGGCGGCGCGGTGGGAGCGCGCCTGCGCGCCGCGATCCCGCCCGCCGCCATCAAGAAACAATCGCCGCGCGCGGTTTCGTCTTCAGCCCGGTGCCGGGCGCGAACGGGAACTTCTCGGGACGAGTTCGCAGACTTCTCAAGACGAGTTCGTCAACTTCTCAAGACGAATTTGCAAACTTCTCAAGACGAGTTCGCAAGCCGTTTCAAAAACACGAACGCCGTCGTTGCGCTCCCCCATCCCTCGACATGCCCGATGCCCGTCAGCCCGGTGCGCGCTGTTCAGTCCTTTGACGGCGAGAGCGCAACCAACGCCAGCGACAGATCGCTGTGCTCGTACATCGTCGGTTTGACGTAGTGTCCCAAAGGGCAGAGAAACAACTGGCAGCCTTCACGGCGCGCGAATTTCATGGCAGGAAGGAGATCACTATCGCCAGAAACCAGCACGATGATTTGCACGTGTTTTCTCAGTGTCAGCGCGGCAATGTCCATGCCGATACGCATGTCCACGCCTTTTTGCTGGATCTGCGGGTACAGATCGCCCACCGTGATGGTCAGCGATGATTCCCCCTTTTTGCCGACATCGGACAGGCGCTTTGGCCGGATTTTCCATCCGTTGAATGCCAATTCGCCCAGACGCAATGCCACAAAAGGCAGCTTTGCCAGTTCATCGTTCAGATGCCGACACAATCCGAAGCCGGAATGTTTTTATCATTCCTCGCAAGCGAAGTATCGCGGCCTGCCTTGCCGTTACGCACAGACAGGCAAGCCCTCGTCAAAAGCGAGGGCCGCAGGCCCGTGGCGATCCAGAAGGCGGTTCAGATTGTATCGGCGATCCAGGAAACTGAACCGCCGCATGAATTGCCACGGCGCTACGCGCTTCGTGGACGGTCAATCCGAAGTTTCACTCCCCGCTCCCCCCGCGCGCTGCCAGAAACTCCCGCAAATAGCGCCCGGTATGGGAAGCCGCAACCGCCATGACAGCTTCCGGCGGCCCTTCCGCGACGATGTCGCCGCCCTCCGCGCCGCCTTCCGGCCCCAGGTCAATCAGCCAGTCCGCTTCGGCGATCACGTCCAGGTCGTGTTCGATCACCAGCACGGTGTGCCCCGCGCCGGTCAGGCGGTGCAGGACGCGAATCAGTTTTTCCACGTCGGCCATGTGCAGCCCGACGGTGGGTTCGTCGAGGATGTAGAGGGTATGCCGTGCGGGCGGCAGGGGTTGACCGTCGGCGACGGCTTCGCCGGGACGCGGGCGCACCTTGGCAAGTTCGGTCACGAGTTTGATCCGCTGCGCTTCGCCGCCGGAGAGCGTCGGACTGGGTTGCCCGAGCGTGAGATAGCCGAGGCCGACTTCCCGCAACAGTTGCAGGGGGTGGGCGATGGCCGGATGGGCGGCGAAGAAGTCCGCCGCTTCGTCTACTTCCATCGCCAGAATGTCGGCCACCGATTTGTCGCGCCAGCGTACCCGCAGGGTTTCGGGGTTGAAGCGCGCGCCGCCGCAGGCTTCGCAAACCGCCTTGACATCCGGGAGAAAGCTCATTTCCACCGTGGTCTGGCCCGCGCCTTCGCAGACCGGGCAGCGCCCCGCGCCGGTGTTGAAGGAGAAACGCGCGGCGCTCCAGCCGTGACTGCGCGCATCAAAGGTGTCGGCGAAAAGTTTGCGAACGGCATCCCAGAATCCGACGTAGGTCGCCGGGCAGGAACGCGGCGTTTTGCCGATGGGGGTCTGGTCGACTTCGAGCACGCGACCGATGGCCTGCCAGCCCGCCAGCGCCCGGCAGCCCGCGACGGCGGCGGGCGTGGTGGGCATGGGCGGGATTTCGCCGCGTCTGCGCGCCCGCGCGGCGTCCGGGTCGCCGAGCAGAGCGCGCAGCTTGGCCTGGATGATGTCGCGCGCCAGCGTGGATTTGCCCGAGCCGGAAACGCCGCTCACGGCGGTAAGGCGGGCAAGGGGGATGCGCGGCGAGATGTGCCGGAGGTTGTGCAGGGAGGCTTCCGTGACGCGCAACGCCGGATGGGCATCGTCTATCGGGCGGCGCGGACGCATCGGGTGCTTCAGGGGCGCGCGCAGGCACAGGCCGGTGGCGGAGGCGGGCGCGGCGGCGATGTCGGCGAGGGTGCCCGAGGCGACGATTTCGCCGCCGCGCGTGCCCGCGCCGGGGCCGAGGTCGATGAGGTGGTCGGCGCGATGGATGGTGTCGATGTCGTGTTCGACCACGACGAGGGTGTTGCCCCGGTCGCGCAGCGCGCCGAGGGTGTCGAGCAGGAGGTGGTTGTCGCGCGGGTGCAGGCCGATGGTCGGTTCGTCGAGCACGTAGCAGACGCCGCGCAGGTTGGAGCCGAGTTGCGCGGCCAGCCGGATGCGTTGCGCTTCGCCCCCCGAGAGGGTGGGCGCGGCGCGGTCGAGGGCGAGGTAGCCCAGTCCGACGCGCCGGAGGAAGTCGAGACGGCCACGGATCTCGCTTATCAGGTCGCGGGCGATGCCGGTTTCGCGTTCGTCGAGTTCGAGCGCGGCAAAGAACGCCGCCGCGCGCCCGATCGGCAGGGCCGCCAGTTGATGCGGCCCCAGTGCGCGAAATGTCACCGCGCGCGCGATGGGGTTGAGGCGCGCGCCGCCACAGAGTGGGCAGGGTTCGCCGTGGTGGAGCAGCCCTTCGACGTTGCCGAGGTCGAGTTGTTCGGGGTCTTCGATGTTGGCCGCCGTTTTCAGGCCGGTGCCGAAACAGGCCGGACACCAGCCGTGGCGGGTGTTCCAGGAGAAAAGTTTCGGGTCGGGTTCGGGAAAGCTCGTGCCGCAGGACGGGCAGGCGTGGGAGGTGG
>JAISNX010000093.1 GCA_031276015.1 Azoarcus sp. | reverse complement strand
CCGTACTACACCGTCGCGCATGACCTGCCCGCCATGGTCATCTTCCTGATCGTCTTTTGCGCGGTGGTGTTCTTCGCGCCGGAGGGCGGCGGCTACTTCCTAGAGTACAACAACTTCCTGCCCGCCGATCCGATGAAAACGCCAGCGCACATCGCGCCGGTCTGGTACTTCACGCCGTTCTACTCGATGCTGCGGGCGATGGTGTGGAATTTCTTCTGGCTTGACGCCAAGCTCTGGGGCGTGATCGCCATGGGCGGCGGGGTGGTGATCCTGGCCTTCCTGCCCTGGCTCGATCGCAGCCCAGCGAAGTCCATCCGCTATCGCGGCCCGATCTTCAAGAACCTGCTCGGTATCTTCGTGTTCGGGTTCCTGATCCTCGGTTTCCTGGGGATGCAAGCGCCGGGTTACCTTTTCTTCGGTCAAGGCTGGCTGTCCGGCGACGTCATCGCCCAGATTTTCACCGTCTACTACTTCCTTTTCTTCCTGACCATGCCGTACTGGTCGAAGATCGACAAATGCAAGCCGGTTCCGGAAAGGGTGACGTTCAAATGAAGAACTCGCGTGTAATCAAATCCCTCAAGCGTCTCGCCGTCATCGCCCTGTTCGCACCGGTCGCGGCGTTCGCGGCCTCGGGCGTGCATCTGGACAAGGCTCCCGTCAGCACCGACCAGAAAAACCTCCAGAGCGGTGCTCGGCTGTTCGTCAATTACTGTCTGAACTGTCATGGCGCGTCGGCGGTGCGCTACAACCAGTTGTACAAGATCGGTCTCGACGAAAAGACGATTACCGACAACCTGCTCTTCACCGGCGAGAAGGTCGGCGACCTGATGACGGTCGCCATGGCCCGCGAGGACGCGGAAGCCTGGTTCGGCACCGCGCCGCCCGATCTGTCCCTGATCGCGCGCGCCAAGGCGTCGGCGGCGGGCAGCGGCGCGGACTATCTCTACACCTATCTGCGCAGTTTCTACCGCGATCCGAACCGCCCGACCGGCTGGAACAACACGGTATTCGCCAATGTCGGCATGCCGCACGCGCTCTGGGACTTGCAGGGCGTACAGACCCTGGAGGAAACGACCGACGAAAACGGCCATAAAGTCCAGACCTTCAAGCTGTCCCAGTCCGGTACCATGTCGAAGGAAACCTACGACCAGGCAGTGGCCGATCTCGTCTCCTTCCTCGTGTGGATGGGCGAGCCGGACGCGGAAAGCCGCAAGACAATCGGCATCTTCGTTCTCATCTTCCTCGCCGGTCTCTATGTGCTTACCCACAAACTGGGCAAAAATTACTGGAAGGACATCCACTGACCCGTGGTTCCGTGACAGACTGATCCTTTCAACCCGCACGCACCGCGCAGACCGTTGCGCGGTGCGCTTTTGTCTTTTGCACCCCCCGGAGTCGCCAAGCCATGATGAATCTCTATTCCGGCACAACCGATCCCTTTAGTCACCGTTGCCGGATCGTGCTCTACGAAAAGGGCATGGATTTTGAAGTGATCGACGTCGACCTGTACAACAAGCCCGAAGACATCGCCATCATCAACCCTTACAACCGGGTGCCCGTGCTGGTCGACCGCGATCTCGTGCTCTATGAATCGAACATCATCAACGAGTACATCGACGAGCGCTTTCCGCATCCGCAACTGATGCCGCCCGACCCGATCATGCGGGCGCGGGCGCGCCAACTGCTGCATACATTCGAGCGCGAACTGTTCGAGTACATTCCCGTTCTCGAAGCCCAGCAGAAAGACAGCGGAAAAATATGCGCCCACGTGCGCGATCATCTCATCCAGTTGGCACCGATCTTCAGCAAGCAGAAGTTCATGCTCGGCGACGAGTTTTCGATGCTCGACGTGGCGATCGCGCCGCTTTTGTGGCGGCTCGAACTCTACGGCATCGAACTGCCCAAGACCGCCTCGCACCTGATGAAATACGCGGAGCGCATTTTCAGCCGCCAGGGCTTCATCGACGCGCTGACGCCGTCCGAAAAGATCATGCGGCGCTGAAAAAACGGCACGGAAAAACGGCACTGGAAAGAAGGGGCTTGCATGGTTTCCACAAAACCTTATCTGATTCGCGCCATCCATGAATGGTGCGTCGATCAGGGCTTCACTCCCTATCTGGCGGTGCTGGTCGACGAACATACGCGCGTACCCCCCGGCTACGTCCGCGACGGCCAGATCGTGCTCAACGTCGCCCCCGAGGCAACCCATCAACTTGTGATAGACAATGCGCAAGTGGCGTTCCAGGCGCGCTTCAACGGGGTGGCCTACCACATCGTGGTGCCCATCGACAATATCGCGGCGATCTACGCCCGCGAAAATGGTCAGGGCATGGCTTTCGAACCTCAACCCCGGCACGCGCCGGGTGGCGCATCCGCCGGGGAAAACCCTCCCCCACCGCCCGACGACCCGCCGCCGCCGCGTGGTTCGCACCTGAAAGTCATCAAATAACGGACGCGGGGAACGCATGGGACATTGCCCCACGGAGAAGCGCCCCATGGAATGGCGCGAACGCTACGAACTGGGCCTCGCCCGCATGGACGAAACGCATCGGGAATTCGTCGCGTTCTGCAATGAGCTTTGCAGCGTCGCGCCGGAAAACTTCCTCGCGCGGCTCGATGCCTTCATCGAGCACACTGCCGCGCATTTCGACCAGGAAAACCGCTGGATGGAAGCGGTGAACTTCCCCGCCTGCCACCGCGCCGAACACGATCGCGTGCTGGACGTCATTCGTGAAGTGCGCCAGCGGGTCGAACAGGGCGACGCCTTTCTTGGCCGCCGCCTGCTCGAAGAACTGCCGCCCTGGTTCGACAACCACGTCGACACCATGGACGCGGCGCTGGCCTTCTATCTCAAGGAAATCGGTTTCGACACCGAAGCCTGCGCGCTTCCGACAGGCAGCACCGCGCAAGGCACGGCGGCGGGATGCGCCTGCCAGTCCACGCCGGAGGGCGTCGAAACTTGCCGGAACCCATGAACCCTCCGCCCCGGCATCCATACGCCATTCCACGAAGCGCGCCCGCGCCGCGAACCTGATGCGTACAAACAACAAGCCCGCCCGGCGTTCATGCGCCCGCGCGCGTGACACCCGGCAACGAAGCGCCTTGCTGTGCGCATTGCTTGCCCGCTCGCGTCCCTCGGCAGCGTGTCGGCGGCATGGACGACGCATGCGTCCCCGGCGAGCCGCTGTGCTAGCATCTTCGGTTCGCGTATTAACAAACTTCCTGCAAACAAACCGAAATGCGCATTCTGGTCAGTAATGACGACGGCTATTTCGCCCCGGGAATCGCCATGCTGGCGCAAGCATTGGCGGAAGTGGCGGACGTTACGGTCGTGGCACCCGAGCGCGACCGCAGCGGCGCGAGCAACTCCCTCACCCTCGACCGCCCCCTGACCTTGCGGCGCGCGGCCAATGGCTTCTACTTCGTCAATGGCACGCCGAGCGACTGCGTCCACCTCGCCGTGACCGGCATGCTCGACGAATTGCCCGACATGGTGATCTCCGGCATCAACCACGGCGCGAACATGGGCGACGACACCGTCTACTCCGGCACGGTTGCGGCGGCCACCGAAGGCTATCTGCTCGGTGTGCCCTCCTTTGCCATCTCGCTGGTGAGCCGCGAAGCCAGCGACTTCTCCGCGGCGGTGCGGGTTGCGCTCGACCTCGTCGCCCGCTTCGTCAAATGGCCGTTCCGCGAGCCGGTGCTGCTCAACGTCAACGTCCCGGACATCCCCTACGACAAACTCGGGCCGCCGTGCGTGACTCGCCTGGGCCGTCGCCACAAGGCCGAGCCGGTCGTGCGCGACACGACACCGCGCAACGAGACCGTCTACTGGATCGGCGCGGCGGGGCCTGCCGCCGACGCGGGCGAGGGAACGGATTTCCATGCCGTGGCGAATGCCAGGGTGTCGATCACCCCCTTGCGCATCGACCTCACCCACACCGCACAATCCGGCGCGGTCGCCGATTGGCTGCTGCAATGAGTCCTGGCCGATGACCTCGACGCGCATTCACGATACCGACCGTGCCCGCGCCAGGGCAAGGATGATCGACCGCCTGAAGCACCAGAACAAAATCCGCGACGAAAGAGTGCTTGCCGCCATGGCGTTCATCCCGCGCCACCGTTTCGTCGAAAAAGGGCTGGTCTATAGCGCCTACGACGACACCGCGCTGCCCATCGGCTTGCAGCAGACGATTTCGCAACCCTTCATCGTCGCGCGCATGATCGAAATCCTGTGCGAAGGCCGCGAATTGGGGCGCACACTGGAAATCGGTGCTGGCTGTGGCTATCAGGCTGCCGTACTATCACGGATAGCGAGTGAGGTTTACGCGGTCGAACGTTTGCGGATGCTGCTCGACCAGGCGCGCGAAAACCTGCGCCCCTTGCGTTTGCCCAACTTGAGGCTGAAATGCGCTGATGGTACAAATGGGCTACCGGAAGCCGCGCCTTTCGATACCATCATCGTGGCGGCGGGCGGGCTATCGGTGCCACCGGCGCTGAAAACCCAACTCGCGCCGACAGGCAAATTGTTGATTCCGATCGGAAACGCCAACCAGCGCCTATTGCTGATCGAACGACAAGGAAGTATTTTCAAGGAAAGCTGGCACGACGATGTACGCTTCGTGCCTTTATTGACGGGGACGGAATGAGTCAAGAAACATTCACCAAGCGTCTCGCCCTGGCGGGGTTTGCCGGTTTTTTCGCGCTGATCGCGGGATGTACCCACACAAACAGCGTGCCCGTGCGCGATGCCCGGCCAGGCGCGACGGGCACGAGAGCGCCCGTCGCACAAGCGGTAGCGCGTCCCGCGGCCTCGGGCGAACACATCGTGCGCCAGGGCGAAACGCTGTACGCGATCTCGCGCCAGTACGGCGTTCCCGTGCGTGACCTCATCGCCTGGAACAAACTCGACCGCCCGGAGCAACTCGAAGTCGGCCAGATCGTAAGAGTCTCGCCGGGCCAACCCACCCTCTCGCGCGCCGAAACGGTGCCCGTCGCCCCAACGCCGCCGGACACGGTGGCCGGAACGACACTGCCGACCTACAACGCACCTCCCGCCGTGACAGCGCTTCCCGCCATCAAACGCGAACCGCGTGGCGGCAGGGAAGCGTATTCAGACGAAGCCTGGGCACGCCTGCGCACGGGCGGCAACGCAACCCTGCCCGAAACCCCGACGGCGGGTGCCGCGCAGACACCGACTGCCACCCAAACACCGACTGCCACCCAGACACCGACCGCGCCAGCCGCCAGCACCTGGATATGGCCGGTCAAGGGTGAAATCATCGGCACCTTCAACGATTCCGTCGAAGGCGGTGCCAAGCTGCGCAACCGGGGCGTCGACATTGCCGGAACGCCGGGCACACCCATCGTGGCCGCCGCGAGCGGCAAGGTCATTTACGCAGGCAACGCCGTGCGCGGGATGGGCATGATGATTATCATCAAGCATGACGACAACTATTTAACGGCATATGCTCACAATCGCGCCATACTGGTGAAAGAAGCGGACGCGGTCAGCCAGGGGCAGAAAATCGCCGAACTTGGCAGCACCGATGCCGACCGGCCAAAGCTGCACTTCGAGTTGCGCAAGCAGGGGCAGCCGGTCGACCCCTTGAAACATCTCCCTCCACTCTGATGGAATACCATGGAAGATCCTGCCGGCCCTGACAGCGTTGACGGTGCCGATGGCTTTGAAAACCAGGCACTGGATCTTCCCCCCGAGGTGGAAGTGTTCTCCCCGGAAGGCCGGGCAGCGACAACCGAGGGGGAGGTTTTCAGCGACACCACGCGGCGTTACCTGAGCGAAATCGGCGCCAATCCATTGCTGAGTGCCGCGGAGGAAGCCGCGCTTGCCCGCCGGATGCGCGCGGGCGACTTCGCGGCGCGCCAGACCATGATCGAGCGCAACCTGCGGCTCGTGGTCAGCATCGCCAAACACTACCTCAACCGCGACATTCCCCTGCTCGACCTGGTCGAAGAAGGCAACCTCGGACTCATCCATGCCCTGGAAAAATTCGAGCCGGAACGCGGTTTCCGTTTTTCCACCTACGCGACCTGGTGGATACGGCAGAACATCGAACGCGCGATCATGAACCAATCGCGCACGATCCGCCTGCCGGTACACGTCACCAAGGAACTCAACCAGATCATGCGTGCCCAGCGCAAGATCGAAGCCGGTGCCTGGAACGCCACCTCGATCCGCGAAATCGCCTCCCAACTCGACAAGCCTGTCGACAGCGTGCGCACCATTCTCGCGCTCAGCGAGCGTGCCGTCTCGCTCGACGCGCCGCTCGACATCGACCCTTCCCTCTCGGTGGGCGAATCGCTCGCCGACGACAACATCGACCCGCCCGACGCGATCATCCAGAACACCGAAGTCGAAATCCTGCTGCGCCGCTGGATCGACGCCCTGAACGACAAACAGCGTTTCATCATCCGCCACCGCTACGGCATTGATGACAGCAAAGTGCTCACGCTCGAAGAACTCGCCAACCACTTCGGCATTACCCGCGAACGGGTGCGCCAGATTCAGATGGAAGCCCTGGGGCAATTGCGCAAGATGCTCAAACGGCGGGGGATTTCAAAGGACGTGCTGCTCTGAATACGTGCCTCGCGATGACGAAGGTTTTAGAGCAGATCAACAAATTGAAGCCCTAAGAAAACCGCTGTCATTGCGAGGCACGAAGGGCCGTGGCAATCCATGCGGTGGTTCAGTTTCCTGGAGCGCCGATACAATCTGAGCCGCCTTCTGGATTGCCACGGGCCTGCGGCCCTCGCTTTTGACGGGGGGTTGCCTGTCTGTGCGTGACAGCAAGGCAGGCCGCGATACTTCGCTTGCGAGGAATGACAAAAAACATTCCGGCTTCGGATGGTGTCGGCATCTGAACCGAAAACGATCTAACCCAGACCGCCGACTACGCCCACCACGTCGCGCAGACGAGGTGCATCTGGTGATCTTCGACCGCGCGGCGGACAAATCCTGGGAAGAAAAGATCTGGCGGCGGGAAGAAAGCTGGGGAGAACGGGCGATTACAGTCTGGGGAACATGACCACGCGGACAACCTCCCGCTTCAGGTGCCGCGCAGAGCCTGCACCATGTAATTGACCGATGTATCCCGACCCAGGCGGAAGCTGCGGTTCAAGGGATTGTAGGAAAGCCCGCTCATGGCGGCGGGGGCCAGCCCGGCGGCACGGCAAAAACCGGCGAGTTCGGAGGGTTTGATGAAGCGGGCGTAATCGTGCGTGCCGCGCGGCAGCAGCCTGAGCGCGTATTCGGCTCCGATGATGGCAAAGAGATAGGACTTCGGATTGCGGTTCAGTGTGGCGAAGAACACCTGCCCGCCGGGCCGTACCAGGCGCGCGCAGGCGGCGACGGTGCTGGCGGGGTTGGGGACGTGTTCGAGCAGTTCCATGCAGGTGACGATGTCGAATCGACCGGCGTGCGTTTCGGCGAAGTCTTCGGCGGCGATGTGGCGGTAGTCGACTTTCAGTCCGCTTTCAAACAGATGGAGGCGTGCAACGCCGAGCGCCTTTTCGGACAGGTCGATGCCGGTAACGTTCGCACCGCGCGCAGCCATGCCTTCGGTCAGCACGCCGCCGCCACAGCCGATGTCGAGCACGTCCTTGCCCGCAAGCGCCGCCAGACCGTCGATCCAGTCGAGGCGCAAGGGGTTGATGTCGTGCAGGGGTTTGAATTCGGAACCGGCGTCCCACCAGCGGTGGGCAAGGTCGCTGAATTTTTGCAGTTCGGCAGGGTCGGCGTTGGGTGCGGTCATGGCGGGAACAAGGCAATGAGAAGATGGAAACGGCAAGCCGTGCCGTGCAATCGTCGTGTCGCACGTGCCGCGACCGGCGTCGGCGGCGATGGTACCGGAAAGGGTGCCGAAAACAAAAAGCCCTGCCGAGGCAGGGCTTTCCGGAAACGGATGGCCGGGAATTACCGGGTACCGATGATTTCGATATCGACGCGGCGATCCGGTTGCAGGCACTCGATGAGTTCCTGGCGCGCCCGGACACTGGCGCACTGGGTGCCCGTCACGGGCTGTGCCTTGCCTTTGCCTTCGGTGTAGATGCGGGAGGCGTCGATGCCTCGCGTGACCAGATAGCTCTTCACCGCCGCGGCACGGCGTTCGGAGAGGCGCTGATTGTAGACGTCGGAACCCAGACGGTCGCTGTGGCCGGTGACGATGACGACTTCGAGTTGAAGCTGGCTTGCCTGGGTGGCAACGTCGTCAAGCGCCGTGCGGCCATCGGGTTTGAGCAGGGCCTGGTCGAAGTCGAACAGGAAGTCGGCGTTCAGCCTGACCTTTTCCTGGCCGATAACGCGCTGCGGTTCCACCGCTTGCGGCTGGACAGGTTCCTCGGCGACGACGGGCGGGGGAGGAGGTTCGCACTTGTCTTTCGGCACAATGTCGCTGTCGCAGCCACATCCGACCGGGAACTCGCCGGCCGGGGCGCTTTCGGCGGCGGCAGGCGTCCAGTAACCGGTGCGCCAGCACAGTTCGCTCCCGCTACGGGAGACGGTGTTGCGATTGTCGATCAAGTAGGGAATCTCGCCCTGGCCGTCAACGACGACATCTTGCGCGAATGCGGTGGAAGCGGACAGGCCGATCGAAGCAATGGCGGCCAGCGCGAGCAGCTTCTGGTTGTGTTTGGTCATGGTTTCCTCAGTTGTGAAGGGCGAGACAATGCCGCAAAAACTATGCCGAACAACTTTTTTGTCATTCAGCGGCGTCTGACGGACAGAAATCCAACTCAGCTAAACAAGCCTAGTTTGCCATAGTGATACAAGAGCAAGCAATTCATTGTCGTTTGTTTGCAACAGAACTTCACCATTTTGGACGCGAATTTCGCCATCGACCCATACATGCGTTACCTGTTCGCGGCCACAGACGTAGATCAGGTGGGAGATCGGGTCGAAACACGGGCTTGCGGAAGGGCTGTCGAACGCGACGGCGCAAAAGTCGGCACGTTTGCCGATTTCGAGCGAGCCGATTGCGCCGTCCAGCCCCAGGGCGCGCGCGCCGCCGAGCGTGGCCATGCGCAATACCGTGTGCGCGGGAGCGGCGGTGGCGTCGAGGCTGCCGACTTTGGCCAGGAGCGCGCATTGGCGCATTTCCTGGAAAAGATCGAGGCGGTTGTTGCTTGCGGCACTGTCGGTGCCCAGGCCGATGTTGATGCCGTGGCGAAGCATGGCGGGCAATGGGGCGATGCCGCTGGCGAGTTTCATGTTGGAACCCGGACAGTGCGCGACGCTGCAACCGTGGTGGGCAAGCAGGGCGAGGTCGTGCTCGCTGGTGTGGACGGCGTGAACGGCGGTGAGGCCGGGGCCGAGAAGCCCGAGCCGTTCGAGGCGGGCGAGCGGGCGGACACCGTGAGAAGCGAGGCTGGTGGCGATTTCGTCCGCGGTTTCGTGGATGTGGATGTGCAGCGGCAGATCGAGTTCGGCGGCGAAATAGGCGGCGCGTTCCAGCCCGGCATCGGAAACCGAATACGGCGCGTGCGGGGCGATGGAGAAGGCGATCCGGGGATGCCCATGCCATTTGTCGCGGACGGCGAGTCCCCGCCGCAGGTAGTCGTCGGGATCGTTCGCCCAGGCGCTCGGGAAGTCGAGCACGATCAGGCCGATGACGGCGCGCATGCCGGCTTCCGCAAGGACTTCGGCTTCGTCGCCGGGGAAAAAGTACATGTCGTTGCAGGTGGTGATGCCGCCGCGCAGCATTTCATGGGCGGCAAGCAGGGTGCCGTCGCGCACGAAAGACGGCGATACGTGGCGGGCCTCGGCGGGCCAGATGACTTCCCGGAGCCAGCGGGCCAACGGCAGATCGTCGGCGAGGCCGCGCATCAGGCTCATGGGGGCGTGGGTGTGGAGGTTGACCAACCCCGGAATCAATGCGTGATCCGGCAGTTCATAATCGGTGGCGGCGCGGTAGCGGGCGCGGGCGTCGGCCTGGGGCAGGATGTCGACAATGCCGCCGTCGCGCACGGCAATGCTGTGTTGCGTCAGCACCAGGCGGTCGGGTTCGACCGGAATCAGCCAGCGGGGATGGACGAGAAAATCGACGTCGATGCTCAAGCAGAACCTCCGTGGAAACAGCGCGGGAAATGCAGCGGCGATGAAGTGTACTACCGGGCGAGTGACGGATTCCTCCCATGGTCGGACAATTGGCCTTGCAGCGACGGAAACGTGCAAGAATCGCCATGGCGTTTTCCGCGTATGCGCAAGAACATCGGCGGATGACAATGAGGGGATCGACCGCGCAAGCGCGGAATACGATGCGATGGAACAGGCACCCGCAACAATCGGCAAATACCGGGTCGTGCGCGAGATCGGACGCGGCGCGACCGCGACCGTCTACGAAGCCCGCCATCCGAAACTGTCCCGCCCCGTCGCAATCAAGCTCGTCAGGTTCGACGGCGAGGGGCGGGACGGATCGAAGCTGAACCGCCGTCTTCTCAAGCTGCTGCGGGCGGAAAAAGCCGTGGCGCGGCGGCTGGATCACCCCAACATCATCAGCATTTACGAAGTCGTCACCGAGCCGGATCAGGCTTACGTGGTCATGGAGTATTTTCCGGGCACGACCCTGGAGAAATTCTGCGGCTTCGAGCACCGCCTGCCCGTCCAGCGCGTGATCGGCATCATTTTCAAATGCTGCATGGCGCTCGACTATGTTTACCGCCAGGGCATCGTGCACCGGGACATCAAACCGGCCAATATCCTGATAAACGACAACGATGATGTGCGGATCACCGATTTCGGGCTGGCGCTCAACGTCAACAAGCGGGTCGAGGCGGATTCCACCTTCATCATGGGGGTCGGCTCCCCGGCCTACATGAGTCCCGAGCAGGTCAAGAACTATCCGCTCAACCACAAAACCGATTTGTATTCGCTCGGCGTGGTGATGTTCCACCTGCTCACCGGGCGCTTGCCGTTCCGCGCCGTCAATCCGGCGCAACTCGTCTACAAGATCATCAACACCGATCCGCCGTCCGTGGCGCAACTCAACCCGGAAGTTTCCGAACAGATGAACGCGGTAATCCGCAAGGCGATGGAAAAGGATCTGTACTCGCGCTACAAGAACGGCGCGGAATTCGCCAAGGATTTATCGGCGGTGCGCTACGAGATCGTCGAGGACACCGGCGCGCGGCGCGACGCCATGCGCTTTTCGGCATTGCGCAAGCAAGCCTTTTTCTCCGGATTCGAGGATGTCGAACTCTGGGAAATACTGCGCATCAGCACCTGGCGCACGGCGGAGCCGCGCGTGAAGCTGGTCAGCGAGGGCGACACCCGGCAACGCTTCGGCGTACTGCTGGAAGGGCGGATCGAACTGTCGGTCGGCGGACGGCGAATCATGGAACTCGGGCCGGGCGCGGTGTTCGGCGAAATGGCTTGGCTCGACCGCGTCAAACACCGCCAGGCATTGTCGGTCGTGTCGCTGGAGCCGCTGGTCTACCTTGAAATCAACCCCTCCGCCCTGGCGCTGGCCAGCGACGAAGTGCAAAGCCTCTTTTCCCAACAAGTGGCCGCCGCGCTCGCATCCCGCCTGGGCCTGCTCGCCGCCGCGCACGCGGAACATTGCCCGCCCGCCACCACGGGCACGCCGGACACGACCAGCAGTCATGCATCGGGCGGATTCGGGCTGCGCCTGACCAAAAGCTAGGGCGTGTTCACACTATCGTAGAGCATCGACGATCAGCGCGAAGTGAATGAAGGCGCGGAACATCAAGTCGAGCTTCTCGAAACGGGAGAAGATTCGGCGAAAGCCTTTGAGTCGG
>JAISNX010000073.1 GCA_031276015.1 Azoarcus sp. | reverse complement strand
ATGGAGGCGAGGATGGCGGCGCGGCGGTCTTCCAGTTCGCGCAGGTAATCCAGGCGTTCGGCGAGCGTGCGCAATTGCGTGTCGTCGAGGCCGCCGGTGGCTTCCTTGCGGTAGCGGGCGACGAAGGGGACGGTCGCGCCGTCGTCGAGCAGTTGTACAGCCGCGTCAACCTGACGCGGGGAGACGCCGAGTTCTTCGGCGATGCGGTGTTCTATCGGGGCAAGCATGGGATGTGTGGGTTGTCCATTGCGTTGAAATCGTCAGCCGCGCGCCGCGCGCGCCGCAAAAGGCGGTCATGATCTCAGAATTTCGCGGGAATGGCATCCCGGGTTGTTCCAGGCGAAGAAAAAGTCGTGGCTTTGCGGGGCCGCAAACACACCATTATGTCATATCGAGGGCAAAAATACTGGGGCAATCCATATGCAGCACGGAAGATGCCACATCACGGGGAATGACAATCGACCTAACCGGTATTTTCCCCGGCCAGTTTGCCTTCGACGAAGGCCAGCAGGGTGCCTACCGTGGCGAAGGTCGAGCCGTCGATTTCGTCATCGCCGACGATGAAATCGAAACGTTCTTCGAGCAGGTTCAACACCCCCACCACCGCCATCGAATCCAGCTCGGGCAGCACGCCCAGAAGCGGGGTGTCGGGCTGGAAAATCATTGCCCGCCCGTTTAGGCACAGGGCCTCGTCGATTACTGCCAGCACTTCCTGCCTGATTTCCGCCAATTTACGACTCCACTGCGCTGTGCGTCTGAAATTCGCGGATGGTACGCCCGTCCGCGCGGGGCGGCTATTATATGCGGCCCTTTACGCGCCGATGCATGCAAGGTTTCCGCAATGCCGCCTTTCCTGCTCCATCACCTGATCTCTTCCGCCGCCGCGCGCGCGCCCGATGCGACCGCCCTGTGCATGAACGGCGAGACGCTCGACTACCGGCAACTCGCCCATGCCGTCGAAGCCTTCGGCGGCGGTCTCGTCCGGCTCGGCCTCGCGCGCGGCGCGCGGGTGGCGGTCTGGCTGGACAAACGCTTCGAGACCGTCATCGCCTGTTTCGCCGCCGCCAGCGCGGGCGGCGCTTTCGTGCCGGTCAATCCCGTGCTCAAACCGGCCCAGGTCGGCCACATCCTGGCCGATAGCGGCGCGCACACGCTCGTCACCAGCCCGGAACGCTTCGTCACGCTCGCGGAAACACTCGCCGCCTGTCCCGAACTGCGCCATGTGGTGCTCACCGGCCCCGTCGGCGTTGAACAGGACAATATCCGCGCCGACCAGGCTTTCGCCGTACACCTCTGGGACGAAATACTGTCGGCGGCAAGCGGCGGCGGACATCGCGTGATCGACGCCGACATGACCGCCATCCTCTACACCTCGGGCAGCACCGGCTTGCCCAAGGGCGTGGCGCTGTCGCACCGGAACATGGTGGCGGGCGCGCAAAGCGTGGCGCAGTATCTGGAAAACCGCGCGGACGACGTACTGCTCGCCGCCCTGCCTTTGTCCTTCGATGCCGGGTTTTCCCAACTGAGCACGGCCTTCGCCGTGGGCGCGCGGGTCGTGCTGCTCAACTACCTGATGCCGCGCGACGTGCTGAAAGCCATGGCGCGCGAGCGCGTGACCGGCCTGACCGCGGTGCCGCCGCTGTGGATTCAGCTCGCGCAACTCGCCTGGCCGCCGGGCATCGGCGAACACCTGCGCTATTTTGCCAACACCGGCGGACATCTGCCGCGCGCCACGCTGGAGCGCCTGCGCGCGAACCTGCCCGCCGCCAAGCCTTACCTGATGTACGGCCTGACCGAAGCCTTCCGTGCCACCTTCCTGCCGCCGGAAGAAGCCGCGCGGCGGCCCGACGCCATCGGCAAGGCCATCCCCAATGCCGAAGTGCTCGTACTGCGCGAGGACGGCAGCGAATGCGCCCCCAACGAGCCGGGCGAACTGGTGCAGCGCGGCGCGCTGGTCGGCCTCGGCTACTGGAACGATCCCGAAAAAACCGCTGAACGTTACCGCCCCCTGCCTGCCGGAAGGGGCCTGCCCCTGCCGGAGATCGCGGTGTTTTCCGGCGATACCGTGCGGCGCGACGAGGAGGGTTTCCTGTATTTCATCGGACGCCGCGACGAAACGATCAAGACCTCGGGATACCGGGTCAGCCCCGCCGAGATCGAGGAAATCCTCTACGCCACGGGGCTGGTCGGCGAATGTGCGGCCTTCGGGCTACCGCACGACGTACTGGGGCAGAGCATTGTTGCAGTCATCACACCCGCCGCCGGGAATACGAACGATGACGCTATGCTTGTAGCTGCAATTATGGCAGAATGCCGCGTCCGCATGCCGTCGTACATGCTGCCGGGCCGGATCGACGTCCGCGCGGGAATGCTGCCCCGCACGCCCAACGGCAAAATCGACCGCAAGGCACTTTCCGGCGAATTGTGGAAAATGGACGGATGCGACACCGCAATTCGCGTAAAGTAAAAAACAATGGGATACTCCCCAACATTCTGATCGAGCCTGACATCATGAATTCCATCGCACCCCTGCATGCCCCCATGAAGCAATTCCCGGTCAGCAACGGCGAACTGACGGTCGCCGGCATCCCCCTGAAGCACCTGGTGGCGCGCGTCGGACGCACGCCGTTCTACGTCTACGACCGTGCCTTATTGACGCGCCGCGTCGAAGAATTGCGGGCCGCGCTGCCTACCCGGTTGAAGCTGCACTACGCCATCAAGGCCAACCCCATGCCCGCGCTGGTCGCGCACATGGCGGCGCGGGTCGACGGCGCGGACGTGGCTTCCGGCGGCGAACTCAAAGTTGCGCTCGATGCCGGGCTGTCGCCGCAAGGCATCAGTTTCGCAGGCCCCGGCAAGACCGAAACCGAGCTTTACCAGGCGGTCGCCTCGGGCGTGCTGACCGTCATCGAATCCTTCCGCGAAGTGCCGTTGCTGGCGGCGATTGCCAAATCGCTCGGCCTGCCTGCGCGCGTCGCGGTGCGCATCAACCCGGATTTCGAGCTGAAATCGGCGGGCATGAAAATGAGCGGCGGCCCCAAGCCCTTCGGCATCGACACCGTCCGGATTCCCGAACTCCTGCAAGCCATTGGCGAGGCGGGGCTGGCTTTTGAAGGCTTCCACGTCTTTGCCGGTTCGCAGAACCTCAAGGCGGGGGCCATCGCCGAAGCCCTGCGCAAAGGCTACGCGCTCATCACCGAACTGGCCGCCAACGCGCCCGCGCCGCTCAAGGTCATCAACCTGGGCGGCGGTTTCGGCATCCCCTATTTCCCCGGCGAACAGACGCTCGATCTCACCCCCATCGGCACGGCACTCACCGGCATCGTCGAAGAGGCTGCGAAAACCTTCCCGCAGGCCGAAATCGTCATCGAACTCGGGCGCTATCTCGTGGGCGAAGCCGGGCTTTACGTCACCCGCATCATCGACCGCAAAGTCTCGAACGAAGAGCTTTTCCTGGTCGTCGACGGCGGCATGCATCACCACCTGGCCGCCTCGGGCAATTTCGGGCAAGTGCTGCGCAAGAACTACCCCGTGGCCATCGGCAGCCGCATGCACGCCATCAAGGCCGAAGTCGTCACCATCGTCGGCTCGCTCTGCACCCCGCTCGACATCCTTGCCGAACGCATGGTGCTGCCCCGCGCCGAGCCGGGCGACCTCGTGGCGATCTTCCAGTCCGGTGCCTACGGCGCGAGCGCGAGTCCGCAAGCATTCCTCGGGCATCCGCCGCCGCTGGAAGTGCTGGTTTGACGGCCCGGTTCCTTTGGGATTATCGGGAAGTGGCGCGGCGTTTCCGGATTCCCGGCAACAGGCAAACGCCGGGGGTATTTTCTTTCTCCTATATGAGATTGGCGGAATTGGCGGGAAAAACCCAGCCAAGGCACCCACTGGAAGGTTAGGGGCGCGCCCCTTAGAGCAGATCAACAAATTGAAGCCCAAAGAGAACTGCCGTCATTGCGAGGCCCGAAGGGCCGCGGCAATCCAGTAAGTCGCATGGATTGCCACGTCGCTTCGCTCCTCGCAATGACAATCGGTTTGATATGAGCCTCATAAAGTTGATTTGCTCTAAGCGCGATGTGTTCATTTACAATTATTACTGGTAGAAAGATTTGGAGCTGGCTCATATTTAACGAATTGCAAGCCGTCATTTCCTTGAAATATAAATATCTTGATTCTGCAATCTTTCGTTATGGACGAATAGCCTTCGGCGCGAATACCTTCGCCCTCAATTGATTTTGTGATTTTGTTGTTCCTTTCCAATATTTTTAACACTTTCTCGTAGCTATCCCCCATTGAGATTCCAGGCTCTCCGGTGGCGGAAACCATGGTTGCGCAAGATGTGCATAGAGCCACCAGAGGAAGCACATACAATCTCATTTTGAATCTCCTTTTTGTGTCAAGCAAAGTGGCAGACATGAGCCAATTCCAGTCATGGCCCAAGGTTCAGCGTCTAACTTAACATGCGCGTATCCCGCCTTCAAAAGACATATGGCACAAAACCGCATGTTCCATCTCCTTGATCGATTCATGGCAAGGGTGGCAACGCGGTCGAGAAACCAGCGGTCGTGGGAGAATTATCAATGTCTGCCTTGCGTTTTGCCTGTTCAGATTGCAATAATGATGCATGTTGATGCCAATGCCGATGCGGGAATTTTCATGCGAACCACAGCCACCATTGATGACGCCCTCTACGAAAAAGCCCTTGAACTGGCCGACCCCGATATGAACAGGTCTGACATTTTCCGGGAAGCCATCAAGACCTTCATCCGGGTGCAGGCGGCCAGACGCCTTGCCGCGCTGGGCGGCACGATGCCGGAAATCCAGGATATACCGCGCCGCCGCAAGGATGCGGCTTCGCCATGAATGTGCTGGTGGACACTTCGGTCTGGATAGACCATTTTCGTAACGGCAACGATGCGCTGGCAAACCTGAATCCGGTAATTGAGAACGACGGAGAGTCCATCCCGTGACTCCTCCCTGGACACATCGGACAAAACCACTTCAGCCCTGGCTGCTTGCGGACGCGATGCTTTTCCACGCTCACCGGCTGATGGGCCTGTACCGTATCCGCCTCGGCTTCGCACCTTCCTCGCCCAGGCGTTTCTTCTTGTCGGCTTCGTACTCCTGATAATTGCCATCGAAGAACGTCCAGCGGGAATCGCCTTCGGCGGCGAGGATGTGGGTGGCAACGCGGTCGAGAAACCAGCGGTCGTGGGAGATGATGAGGGCGACTCCGGCGAATTCGAGCAGGGCGTCTTCGAGGGCGCGCAGCGTCTCCACGTCGAGGTCGTTGGAAGGTTCGTCGAGCAGGAGGACGTTGCCACCCGCCATGAGGGTTTTGGCAAGGTGCAGCCGCCCGCGTTCGCCGCCGGAAAGTTTGCCGATCTGTTTGCCCTGATCCGCGCCCTTGAAGTTGAACCGGCCTATATAGGCGCGGCTTTGTATCTCGAATTTGCCGATGGTGAGGATGTCCCGACCTTCGGCGAGTTCCTCGAATACGGTTTTGTTGCCGTCCAGGCAGTCGCGGGATTGGTCGACGTGGGCAAGCCGGACGGTGCTGCCAATGTCTATTTGGCCCGCGTCGGGCTTTTCCTGGCCGGTAATCATTTTGAAAAGGGTGGATTTGCCCGCGCCATTGGGGCCGATGATGCCGATGATCGCGCCAGGCGGGACGGTGAAGGAAAGACCATCCATCAGGAGTTTGTCGCCGTATGCCTTGGTGACGTTCTGGAATTCGATGACCTTGTCGCCCAGGCGCTCGCCGGTGGGGATGAATATCTCCTGCGTTTCGTTGCGCTTCTGGTGCTCGAAGCTGGACATTTCCTCGAAACGGGCAAGCCGCGCCCGCGATTTGGCTTGCCGCGCCTTGGGATTGGCGCGCACCCATTCGAGTTCCTGTTTCATGGCCTTCATGTGGGCGTCGATCTGCTTTTGCTCCTGCTCTAGCCGCGCTTCTTTTTGTTCCAGCCAGGATGAGTAGTTGCCTTTCCACGGAATGCCATGGCCGCGGTCGAGTTCCAGAATCCATTCGGCGGCATTGTCGAGAAAGTAGCGGTCGTGGGTAATGGCAATGACGGTGCCGGGGAACCGCTGGAGGTATTGTTCGAGCCATTCGACGGATTCGGCGTCGAGGTGGTTGGTGGGTTCGTCCAGGAGCAGCATGTCCGGTTTTGAAAGAAGCAGCCGGGCAAGGGCGACACGGCGCTTTTCGCCGCCTGAAAGTTTGGCGATTTCCGCTTCCCACGGCGGCAGGCGCAGGGCGTCGGCGGCGATTTCCATCTGGTTGGCGGTGTCCGCGCCGGAGGTGGCGATGAGGGCTTCGAGCCGCGCCTGTTCTTCCGCAAGTTTGTCGAAGTCGGCGTCCGGTTCGGCATAGGCGGCGTAGATGGCTTCGAGCCGCGCCTGTGCGTCGAGGATTTCGCTCAGGGCCGATTCGATTTCTTCGCGCACGGTTCTGGCGGGGTCGAGTTGCGGTTCCTGCGGCAGATAGCCGATGGAGATGTTGGGGAGCCGTTGTATTTCGCCGTCGAATTCGGTTTCCACCCCGGCCATGATTCTGAGGACGGTGGATTTGCCCGCGCCGTTCAGGCCCAGAAGGCCGATTTTCGCGCCGGGGAAGAAGGAGAGGGAGATGTCTTCGATGATCCGCCGCCGGGGCGGTACGGTTTTGCTCACGTGGAGCATGGACATGATGTATTGGGCCATGGGCGTCCTGGGGAGTGGGTGCGGTGCGGTTATTGACCCGCCGGGGCGGGTTTTCGCGCGAAGGTATGCAGGCCGTCGAGATGTTCGGCGTAATAGCGGGTGCTGAGCCGGTCTATGCGCACTTTTTGCCCGGCGGTGGGGGCATGGATGAAGCGGTTGTCGCCGATGTAGAGTCCCATGTGCGAGTGGCGGCGGCCCATTGTGTTGAAAAAGACGAGATCGCCGGGGGCGAGTTCGTGCCGTTTGATGGGGCGGGTGACCTGGGCGATGGTCGCGGCATGGTGGGGAAGTTTGCGCCCGCTCGTTTGTTCCACCAGGTAGCTCACCAGCCCGCTGCAATCGAGTCCGCTTTCCGGGTCGTCGCCGCCCCAGCGGTAGTCGACGCCGAGCAGGTCGAAGGCACGCAGGACGATTTCCTGGCGCTGTGCGTCGTCGTCGAGGACGAAGTACGTTGCGAATGGAGACGGGCGCTCGTCGTCGTCCAGCATGTCGGTGTAGCGCGTGGGGGCCATGCTGCATGCGCCGATGAGGGCGCAGGCCAGCAGGGGCAGGCCGAGGCGGGCGAGCCGGAAAAGGGTTTCAGTGCGTTTCATGGCGGGATGCGTCCTGGATGGCGGCGGTGCCGAGTTCGACCAGCCCGGCCCGGAAGCGGCGGGCGTTTTCGATGTAGTGCCGGGCATTGATGCGCAGGCGGGCCAGTTCGTCGTCGGTCAGGGTGCGCAGCACGCGCCCCGGCGATCCGACCACCAGCGAGCGATCCGGGATGGTCTTGCCTTCGGGAATGAGGGCGTTCGCGCCGATCAGGCATTCCCTGCCCAGGACGGCATTGTTGAGGACGACGGCGTTGATGCCGATGAGGCAGCCGTCGCCGACGGTACAGCCGTGCAACATGCTCATGTGCCCCACGGTGACGTTTGCGCCGATGGTGAGCGGTACGCCTTCGTCGTTGTGCAGGACGGTGCCGTCCTGGATGTTGGTGCCGTCGCCGATGGTGATCGGCGCGTTGTCGCCACGGATCACGACGTTGTACCAGATGCTTGTGTCGCGCCCGAGCCGGACGTCGCCGATGATGGTCGCGGTGTGGGCGATCCAGCAGTTTTCGCCGATACGGGGCGTATTCCCGTCCAGAGCGTAAATACCCATGCTTGTTTGTCTCCCTCCGGGGTTCGCGCCGCCGCGCTTGCCTTGCCGTTCCGGCCCTTGCCTTTTAATGCCAATGAAATTACGGTGCCAAATTATAGTTTTGCATCAGACGCATGGCAAGGAGAACGAGGGGGCGGTGAGGTTTCTCCGCGCTGTTGCGGTGCGGGCAGTTTCGTGATTTGCAGCAGGCAAATGCTGGTTTTGCAGCATCGGCGACCCGGTTCGCTGGGCGGAGGTGAAGCCGTCCGGCCCATGCGGGGAAGTGGGTTTTTGGCACGGCGTTTGCTGCCGTTTGCCGGTTCGTTCGTCCGGGCAGGGATCCTGTCCGTGGCGTATTCCTGTTCAGCATTTTGGGCCATCGCATGAGAAAAACGCCTTTATTTCCGTTCGTTCCCGGCAAGCGCGCTTCGTTGGGGAAACTGCTGGGCCTGTCCGCCGCATGCCTGTCCGCGCCTTTTCCGGCTTTCGCG
>JAISNX010000086.1 GCA_031276015.1 Azoarcus sp. | reverse complement strand
ATCCGACGCGGCACCCATCGCTCGACTCGCCAACTCGAACACGCGATCAAGCAATACCTGGCACTCAACAACGCAAACCCCAAGCCCTTCCACTGGGCCAAGTCCGCCGATGACATCCTCGCGAGCATCGAAAGATTTTGTTTGCGAACTTCTAACTCAGGACACTAGCCGCGCGGCGCGCGCGGCAGGATCACCGTGGCGAGGAGGCCGCCTTCGGGGTGGTTGTCCAGCGTGACGCTGCCGTGCTGGACGTGCAGCAGGTTGCGGGTGATCGCCAGCCCCAGCCCGGTGCCGCCCGTTTCGCGGTTGCGCGATGTCTCCGTGCGGTAGAAAGGCTCGAAAACGCGCGCCCTTTCTTCGGCGGGGAGTCCGGGGCCGTGGTCGCGGATGACGATGCGATGTGCTTCCGGCGTCTCGGCAAGGTCGATGTCGACCGTTTCGCCGAACTTCACTCCGTTTTCGATCAGGTTCCACAGCGCGCGCCGCAACGCGAGGGGCTGGCCCGTGAAAGGCTCCGACGCTTTCCCGGTCAGGGAAACTTTCCAGCCCATATCGATGGCATCGTCGCGGAGCGCGCCGAGCAGGGCGGCAAGGTCGATCGGTTGCGGAGACGCATGGGTTTCCATGCTGCGGGCGTAATCCAGCCCTTCGCGGATCAGGCTTTGCATGGCGTCGAGATCGGACTGGATGCGCGTCTTGAGGTCTTCGCTATCAACCATTTCGGCGCGCAGGCGCAGGCGGGTGATCGGGGTTTGCAGGTCGTGCGAGATGGCAGCGAGGATGCGGGTGCGCTCGTGCATGTGCACGGCGATGCGCTCCTGCATTTGGTTGAAAGCTTCGGTGGCCTGCACCACTTCGATGGGGCCGCCGGGTTCGAGCGGCGCGCGCTCCGGGTTCTCCCCGAGCGCGCGGGCGGCCTCCGCCAGCCGGGAAAGTGGCCGGGTGGCGATCCGCACGCAAACCCAGGTCAGGATGACGATGCCCGCCACCAGCGCCAGAAAGGCGCTCAATGCGGAGCCATGCATCGCCTGGGGCGGAGGGAGGGGGAATTTGCCGGGCAGGCGGGCGGTGAGGAAAGTGCCGTCGGCCAGACTGACGGCGGCCACCAGCGGCATGTATTCCAGGGAACGGTTATCGTCGCCGTAGCGGCGGGATTCCGGGGAACGTTCGTCGTCGTCATGGCGGCGGTCGCCGTAGCGGCGGGATTCCGAAGGGCGCTCGTCGTCGTCATGGCGGTGGAACTCCGGCGGACGGCCATCGTCGTTGCGGCGGACGTACAGGACGGGGTGGCGGTTGGGCATGGCTTCCCGCAGTTCCGTCAACAGTGGATGATCTTCGGGGAATCGTTGGATGTGCTCGGGCAGCGTGCGCAGCAGGCGCATGCGCATGCGGTCGTGTCGGCTCAGCGAGCGGTTGCGTTCTTCCGGCGCGAGCGGGTCGAGCATGTCGGCGCTGGAGGCGATTTCCTGGGCGATGCTTTTCAGGACGAGATGCGAGCGTTCTTTGATGAAAAGGGTCATGCTGATGGTCAGGACAAGGACAATGCCCGCCAGCCAGATCAGCATCAGGCGAGAAAACAGACTGCGCGGCCAGGGGAGTTTCACGAGGCGGCTCCGGCGGGGGTGACTTCGCAGGCCAGGACATAGCCTTCGTTGCGCACTGTTTTGATGATCGCGGGTTCGCGGGCGCTGTCGCCGAGGCGCTGGCGCAGGCGGCTTATCAGCAGGTCGATGGAGCGGTCGAACACATCGGCTTCGCGTCCCTGGGTGAGTTCCATCAGCTGGTCGCGCGACAGCACCCGTTGCGGATGGGCGAGAAAAATGTTGAGCATGCGGAATTCCGCGCCCGACAGGGCGACGATGGCACCGTTGGCATCGATGAGGTGGCGGGCAATCGTATCGAGCCGCCAGTGGGCGAAACAGAGTTCGCGCGGCTGCGCGCTGGGGGCGGCCATATTGGGGGGCAGGGCGCGGGCGCGGCGCAGGATCGCGCGGACGCGGGCGTACAGTTCGCGGGGGACGAAAGGCTTCGGTAAATAATCGTCCGCTCCCATTTCCAGTCCGATGATGCGATCCATATCTTCGCCGCGCGCGGTGAGCATCAGCACCGGTGTATTGGCGTTCTCGGCGTTACCGGCGCGCAGGTTGCGGCACAGTGTCAGGCCGTCTTCGCCGGGCATCATGATGTCGAGCACGATGAGGTCGATGCGGTGCGCTTCCAGCGCGGCGCGCATTTCGCGTCCGTCGGCGGCGGTCGTGCAGCGCAGACCCTGTTTTTCGAGATAGCTGGCAAGCAGGGTGCGAATATCGCGGTCGTCGTCGACGATGAGGATGTGATCCTGATTGGACATGACCGATTCTCCATTTTCGTACAGCGTGCATCTTAGGCGGCTGCGGGGAAGATTTGTATCCTTGTGTATCCGGACGGGCGTTTGAGACATCCTGCTTCAAAACGGTGGTTTACGGACACTTTTCGGGTCTGCTCATGATGTTGAATGCGGCTATCGCCCGACGTGGTGGGCGGTATCGACTGACACAACCTGGAGACGGACACATGAAAACCTGGATCAAGACTTCGCTTGCCGCCGCGCTGACGGCTTCGGCCCTGTTTGCCGGAACGGCCATGGCGGATTGGGGGCACGGCGGTTGCCCCGGCATCGGCCCTCAGGGCGCGCCCGGACAGATACAAGAGCGTTTCGCCCGGTATGCCGAGGAGCGGCTGGCACGCCTCGAACTGGCACTGGCGCTGACGTCGGAACAGAAACCGGCATGGGCCAATTTCAAGAAGGCGGTCACGGCCCGCGCCGAAACCGGTTTGAAAGAACTAGATGCCTTGTATAAGGCCGGGGCAGCCAAAACTGTGCTCGAAAAACTGCAACGCGCGGAAGATGCGGGCAAGCAGCGCGCGCGCCTGCTGGCCGAGACGCGCAAGGATGTCGAAGCGTTCTATGGCAAGTTGAGCGCCGCCCAGAAGACGGTGTTCGATGCCGAAGCCGACAAAGTGCTTTCGTCCCAGGGCGAGGGCGGGCCGCATCGCGGCGACGATCGCCGTGGCAACGGAAAACGGCATGGCAGGGGCTGATTGATACCCTGCTGCGCTTTGAGCGGCCAGTCGTCCGTGGGGCGGCTGGCCGTTTTGCGTCGGGCCTTGGGCGCGAAAGCCTCCTGCAAGGGAGAGCGCCATGCCGGTTCATACACATGGATTGCCACGGGCCTGCGGCCCTCGCAATGACGGAGTGGGAAATTCGTCATTGCGAGGCGCGAAGCGCCGTGGCAATCCAGACAGCTTCGCAAGTTTGTCGGGGCGTTTCGGGAAATGAAACCGCGGTATGGATCGCTACGTGCATCCATCGAGCCTGTGCGAGTAGCCAGCAGAGTATTTAGAACAAAAATAATTCTCATTGATGTTGACATCCTTGAAAAAGGCTTCCAGAATACTCCCGCAACATCCTCAACAGCGGCGGCCTTGGTGGGCAAGGCGCACGTTACATGTAACACATGGACTTACAAGTGACATCATGGACAGTCAGATTTCCGCCGCGCAGCCTCATCTTTCATTGCTTGCTACAGGAACAGTAGCCAGTCTCAGCCTGCGGTCTTGGATGTTCGTGCCGTTGTGCGGGTCACTGTGTCTGCCGCGCGGCATCCCGGGAAATAGGCCGTTGGGATGAAAACAATTTTTGGAAATTTCACCCACAAATCAATATGCATCGGCATTGTTGCTGTACTGCTCGTACTGATTTTCTGGGTTCAGCCCTATTATGGGATATTGCCTTCCCTGATAATGCTGGCCGTTTATATTTACGTGTCTGCTTATATCTTCTGGAAAGCGGTCTACATGACTTTTCACAAGAGATGGATTGTTGGGCCGCTGTTGATTTTGTTTGGGGTTGGGTTTTGGGATTTGATGCCTATGGAAATCATGTACGGCTATTATTGCTATAACAAGGCGGAAACAGTAACGCATAAGACGGTGGATCAATGGAAGAGTGAGAATCCAAATGTTTTGGAGCATCTCGTCCCCAAAAATTTGAATCTTTCCAATCAAAAAAACTGGCAAAGTTTTACACATGACGGTATCGAATATACTGGGTACTTAATAAACGAAAGGTTTTGCTATAGATACACTAAAGAAAAACACCTCTTTGCTATTATTGAAACTCATATGTCAATTGTCGACACACAGACACAAGAACCTATTGTAAGCATGAGCGACTTCAGTACCGATGCTCCGTCATTCGGATCTGGTGGCGGGTCTCTGTTGTCTGTTATTTGGTACAAGGGAAATGGATGTGCTTCCACCGGAGACCTTGTAACGCTCTCGAAGGCCCTTCGAGAGCGACTGCGCACAAGCTTGCGTTATTTTCTGAACACTAAACAAGCTCTGAAAGGAGGAGCCAACAAATGAACCAGCAAATTTCTTCGTTGCTTGCGGAGCTAGCCGAGGCAAGTTACGCAGTTTTTATCGATGAGAATGGAGAACTCGTCGACAGAAAAGAAGCCTTGGTAGGTGAAGGCTTCTCTTCAAGCCAAGCCGATTCGTTCCTTGCGCGTTGGGAAATGGTGGATCACCAGCCCGATATGGACTCCGGGTTCTCCGCGACCCTGTTCAAAAGCACCGATCCCGATGCCACGGAACCCTATGTTCTCGCCATCCGTGGAACAGCTGGCCTGCACGACCTGGTGATTGCCGATGGCTCGGACATTGTCATGGACGGTCTGGCGATCGACCAAATCGTCGATCTTTACAATTAGAGCAGTTCAATTTAGGGCGTGTTCACACTATCGTAGAGCATCGACGATCAGCGCGAAGTGAATGAAGGCGCGGAACATCAAGTCGAGCTTCTCGAAACGGGAGAAGATTCGGCGAAAGCCTTTGAGTCGG
>JAISNX010000014.1 GCA_031276015.1 Azoarcus sp. | reverse complement strand
GACATCAAGGTGGGCAAGATTTCCGTCAACTCCCCGGTCGCCCGCGCCCTGATCGGCAAGTATTCGGGCGATGTCGCCGAAGTACAGGCTCCCGGCGGCATCCGGGAATACGAGATCATCGATGTCGTCTATGTCTGAGAATATCGCGCCCTTGCCCGCCCGTGCCGCCGCCGCGCTCGCGCGGGTGCTCGTCGCGCTTTGGGTCGGGGGCATGTGGACGGTCGGCTACATCGTCGTGCCCGTCCTGTTCGACACGCTCGGCGACCGCATGCTGGCGGGCAACATCGCCGGGCGGTTCTTCAGCGTCATGGCGTGGATCGGCATGGGAACCGCCGTTTACCTGCTCGCATTCCTGGCCGCGCGGCAGGGCAGGGCGGTGCTGCGCGACAGGCTTTCCTGGGTGATCGTGGCAATGCTCGTCTGCGTGGCGGTGGGTTACTTCGGCATTCAGGCGGGGATGGCCGCGCTCAAGGCGGGCGTCGGCTCGATGGACATCATGGAAAGCGCCGCGCGCGGACGCTTCGCCCTGCTGCATGGGGTGTCGAGCGTGATCTACCTCGTGCAGAGCGTGTTGGGCCTGTGGCTGGCGGTGGGAACAAAGCGACTGACAGTGGTGTAAGGGGTCGTTTTCGCCGGTCGGCCATGTCGTTCGTGGCAGAAGATTATTGAGTCACCCGATGACTCCGGCACTGTCTGCACAAGGTTTTTCGATTTCGTTGGCCAACTTCTTTTCGTCCGGCGTCGAAGTCGTTTTGAGATAGTTTTCCCATATAAAAAGAAGGGAGGAAAATGAAACGTTCGTCAATTTTCCGCCGCAAGGAAATCAGCATCGCTATGCGCCGGTTGCTTGAGGCTCCCTCTCTCCCCCAAGGGAAATAGGGGAATTCCTTGAAACGGGAGGGGCGTCATTGCGAGCGAAGCGTGGCAATCCATGATCCGCTTCCCGTTTGTCCATATTTGCAAGGGCCGTTCCACCATGCCGCTTTTGACTGTCGATAACGCCTGTCTTGCTTATGGCCATGTCGACCTGCTCGACCATGTTTCTTTCCAGCTCGACGCTGGCGAGCGGGTCGCGCTGATCGGGCGCAACGGCACGGGCAAATCCAGCCTGTTGCGCGTGCTGGCCGGGCAGGCCGCGCTCGACGACGGCACGATCTGGCGTCAACCGGGCCTGACCGCCGCGCATGTGCCGCAGGAAGCAGATTTTCCGCTCGACCGCGACGTTTATGCGACCGTGGCCGACGGACTGGGGGATGTGGCCCGCCTGCTCGTCGATTATCACGAAGCATCGACGGTCGTGGCCGAGCAGGGCGGCGGCGCGGCGCTGGAACGGCTGACGGCCTTGCAGCAGGCAATCGAAACCGCCGACGGCTGGCGGCTGAACCGGCGCGTCGAACAGGCGCTTGCCGCGCTCGGGCTGGAAGGCGCATCCCTCCTGTCGAACCTGTCGGGCGGCGGCATCAAGCGCGTGGCACTGGCGCGGGCACTGGTGGCCGAACCGCGCCTGCTGTTGCTCGACGAACCGACTAACCATCTCGATCTCGACGGCATCCTCTGGCTCGAAGATCTGATCCGCTCGTTTGCCGGAACGGTGGTCGTCATCACCCACGACCGGGTGTTCATGGATCACATCGCCACGCGCATCGTTGAACTCGACCGTGGACGCCTGGCAAGTTATCCGGGATGTTTTTCCGACTACCAGCGGCGCAAGGCCGAAGAACTGGAAGCCGAAGCGAAAGCGGATGCCCGTTTCGACAAGCTGCTCGCGCAGGAAGAAATCTGGATTCGCAAGGGCGTGGAGGCACGCCGCACCCGCGACGAAGGCCGGGTACGACGGCTCGAAGCCTTGCGCCGCGCGCGCGCCGCCCGCCGCGAACGCCTGGGACAGGCGCGCCTGGCGCTCGAGCGCGGCGAACAAAGCGGGCAGATGGTGGCCGAACTGGCGCACGTCGGTAAAAGCTACGGCGACAAAATCGTGGTGCGCGATTTTTCCACCCGCATCCTGCGCGGCGATCGGGTCGGCATCATGGGGCCGAACGGTGCGGGCAAAACCACCCTGCTCAAGCTGGTTCTGGGAGAACTCGCCGCCGACACGGGCAGCGTCCGGCGCGGCACGCGGCTTGCGGTGGCGTATTTCGACCAGATGCGCACGCAGCTCGACCCCGATCTGCCCCTGACCGAAGTCATCAGTCCGGGATCGGACCATGTCGACATCGGCGGCAAGAGAAAGCACGTCATCGGTTATCTGGGCGACTTCCTGTTCGCGCCGCAGCGTGCGCGCTCGCCGGTACGCTCGCTTTCGGGCGGCGAACGCAACCGCCTGCTGCTGGCGCGCCTGTTTGCCCGTCCGGCCAATGTGCTGGTGCTCGACGAGCCGACCAACGACCTCGACATCGAAACGCTGGACTTGCTCGAAGAACTGCTCGCCACTTACGACGGCACATTGTTCCTGGTCAGCCATGACCGTGCCTTTCTCGACAACGTCGTCACGCAGGTGATTGCCGCCGAGGGCGGCGGCCACTGGGAAGAATATGCTGGCGGCTATGAAGAATGGCAGCGTGTGCGGATTGGGCGCGCCGCCGCGAACCGCGCCGGAGAAGAAAACGCCAGCCGCGCTGCCGTGCCACCGCCTTCTTCCTGTGCTCCTCCGCCTTCCGGGCGCGGCGGCAAACTGGGCTTCAACGAAAAACGGGAACTCGAAGCCCTGCCCGGTCGCATTGCCACGCTCGAAGCCGAAGAAGCCGCCCTGCAAACGCGCTTGGCCGATCCGGCACTATACCGCGACACGCCGCAGGAAGTGCCCCGGCTCAACGCTCGCCTCGGCGAAATCGCCGTCGAACTCGATGCCGCCCTGGCGCGTTGGGAAGAACTGGAAAGCCGCGTGGGCTGAGTAGCCGGACAAATCACGACGTCGACGGACAAGCAAGAACCGACGACGGGTTTTCGGCACCCCGGAGGCAGGGATTGTATGCCCTGGATCGTGTCGCCCGCCGCGATAGCGGCACCTGTCGGATCAGCCTTGGACAATACCAGTCACAGCGTTTTCCGGCGTTTGGACGATACGGGAGCACCCCGGCCACGCCCGGAGGCAAACTGCGCCGACCATTTGCGCTTGAACAGCCCCCAGCCGGTCAACCGCGCCAGACGCCTGTTCAAGCGTTTCCCTCGGCTAGAGCGTTTTTGGTCCGGAGATAACACTCGTCATTGCGAGGCGCGTAGCGCCGTGGCAATCCATGTGCCCGTGATTCCAGCAAAACCGCCGGTCAGTGCGGGTAGTCGCCACCATGTGGATTGCCGCGGGCCTTCGGCCCTCGCAATGACGGGGTGGGAGATTCGTCATTGCGAGGCGTGAAGCGCCGTGGCAATCCATGTGTCCGTGATTCCCGCAATACCGCCGGTCAGTGCGGGTGTCGCCACCATGTGGATTGCCGCGGGCCTTCGGCCCTCGCAATGACGGCTCCGGTCGCGTTTGATCCCCGATAACTGCGGTTCAAGCAACGACGACCGGAATCTTGCCGATTCTCGCCTGCCATTCCTTCGGCCCGGTCTGGTGAACGCTCACGCCGGTGGCATCGACCGCCACCGTTACCGGCATATCCTCGACGGTGAATTCGTAAATGGCCTCCATGCCGAGGTCGGCGAAGGCGACGACCTTTGCGGCCTTGATCGCCTTGGAAACAAGATAAGCCGCGCCGCCGACGGCCATGAGATAAGCCGAGCGATTGTCGCGGATTGCCTCGATGGCGGCCGGGCCGCGTTCGGATTTGCCGATCATGGCAATCAGGCCGGTTTGTTCCAGCATCATCCGGGTGAATTTGTCCATGCGCGTTGCCGTGGTCGGGCCGGCGGGGCCGACGGCCTCATCGCGTACCGGGTCGACGGGGCCGACGTAGTAAATGACGCGACCGCTGAAATCGACCGGCAGCGTTTCGCCCCTGGCGAGCATATCTTGAATGCGTTTGTGGGCCGCGTCGCGTCCGGTGAGGATTTTGCCGTTCAGGAGCAGGGATTGGCCTGGCTTCCAGGCGGCGACTTCTTCCCTTGTCAGGGTGTCGAGATCGACGCGGGTAGCGGATTGCGTATCGGGTTTCCAGGCAACTTTCGGCCAGTCGTCGGGCCGGGGCGGCACCAGCGTGGCCGGGCCGCTGCCGTCGAGGTGGAAATGCACATGGCGGGTGGCGGCACAGTTGGGGATCATCGCCACGGGCTTGGAAGCGGCGTGCGTGGGGTAGTCGAGCACCTTGACGTCGAGCACGGTGGAAAGCCCCCCCAGGCCCTGCGCGCCGATGCCCAGGGCGTTGACCTTTTCCATCAGTTCCAGCCGGAGTTCCTCGGCGCGAGCGAGCGTTTCGCCACGGGCCGCCTTGTCTCGCAACAGGTGGATGTCAAGCGGTGCCATCAGCGATTCCTTGGCGAGCAGCACGGCCTTTTCGGGCGTCCCGCCGATGCCGATGCCGAGGATGCCCGGCGGACACCAGCCCGCGCCCATCGTCGGGACGGTTTTCAGCACCCAGTCGACGATGTCGTCGGAAGGGTTGAGCATTGCCACCTTGGTTTTATTCTCCGAGCCGCCGCCCTTGGCCGCACAGATGACTTCCAGTTTGTCGCCGGGAACGATTTCGTAATGCACCACCGCCGGGGTATTGTCGCGGCTATTCACGCGCTTGCCCGCGGGGTCGCGCAGCACCGAGGCGCGCAGTTTGTTCTCCGGACAGGTGTAGGCGCGGCGCACGCCTTCGTCGACCATTTCCTGCACGCTTCGCGTGGCCTGCCAGCGCACGTCCATGCCGATCTTGAGGAAGACGACGGCGATCCCCGTGTCCTGGCAAATGGGGCGGTGCCCCTCGGCGCACATGCGCGAGTTGGTGAGGATTTGCGCAATGGCGTCCTTTGCGGCGGCGCTCTCTTCCCGCGCCCAGGCTTCGCCAAGGGCCTGGACGAAATCGACGGGGTGGTAGTAGCTGATGAACTGGAAGGCATCGGCAATGGATTGAATCAGGTCGTCTTCGCGGATCACGGTCATGCTGGGTCTCCTCCTGTGTTTTGGATGTGCTGCCTGGAGGAGCGATTCTACATTCCGCTCAAGCGGCCCGCGTGGCGGATGCCTGATCGTCGCCGCGCGCGTCCGCCGCCAACGCCCGCAAAGGCCCACAAAGGCCGCCGTGCCGCGCTCGCCATGGCGGCCCGCCGGAAAATGAACATGATGATTTTCAAAAATAGTCATGAACATTCTGAAAAATAGTCATGAATATTTTTCGGAATGATGATGAACATTTTTCAAAATGATACTGAACATTTTCAGGAGTGCTTGTCGTCATGTTGTCAACATGCTTGACAAAAATCCTGACATCCCGCAGGCTTATGTTTCGTTCATTAACAGGAGTCATGGAATGTCTGTAAAAGTCAGGAAAATCCAGCGCCCGCTTCCCCGGGAGACGGACCAGAAACGTTGGTATCTCACCCAGTCCAAATCCGGCACCGTGAAGCTGGAGGATATCAGCGCGCGGCTGGAGAAGTCTTCCTCGCTCTCGGCGGGCGACATTGGCAACGTGCTCACCAACCTGATCGACGAATTGCCCGTCTACATTGCCATGGGGCAGACCATCCAGCTTGGGGACTTCGGCACCTTTCGCATCTCCGTCTCCAGCGAAGGAGCCGAAACCGCCGAGGCGCTCACCGCGCGTAATGTCAAGAAAGCGAAGCTCGTGTTTTTGCCGGGTACCAGGCTCAAGCAGAAACTGGCCGCGCTGACGTTTGAGATTGCGGAATAGAACCAGCGTGTTCGCCCCCGCACCGTTTGGGCGCGGGGGCTTTTTTTGCGCGGTACTTCCCTGGAGAATCGCGGCGATCCCCGCGCCGCAAGAAGTGTTGACGGATGCGCCGTGACTTTGTACCGTGCATGACACTTTTGGCATGGGAACGCGCCCATGAAGATCAAGCACTACCGCCGCATCGAATGGGACGATCTGCC
>JAISNX010000012.1 GCA_031276015.1 Azoarcus sp. | reverse complement strand
GACCACTTCCACCTGGCGCGGCTTGCGAACGAGCTGATTGATTGTCGGCATGGCTTGAGAATTTCCAAAAAACCCGAGGCAGCCCGCCATGGGCCGCCTCGGACGGTTGATTCCGCGATTGATTCCGGTTCGGGGCCGAAGACGAGCCGACCCACAAAAGGAAACGGATTCTAGAGAAAGTCCAGACGTGAGTCAACGCTATTCGTCGCGGACTTTCGCGTATTGTATTTTCATTCCACCCCGGCCTTGCCGACCATGGCGGCGGCATCCGCTCCGGCGACATGGGGCCGACTTCCCGGCTATTTGCCGCATTGGCGGAATATCCCCGAAATCCGCCAAACAGCGCGCGCTTGCGGACGGAACGGACGGTATTGCCGACAGCCTGTTTATACTCTGTGCCTCGCGCCGCATGGCGTGTCCCCCATTTACAGGAGATCGCATGAACACCACACAACAGCAACTCATTGCCGCGCGTTATGGCGATACCTCGCAGCCCGCGACAATCGCCTGGTCGCCGGTCATCGAACATCTGCTCAAACACCGCTCGGTGCGCGCCTACCTGCCCGACCCGGTAAGCGACGAGCAGCTTGCCGCCATCGTCGCCGCCGCGCAGTCGGCATCGAGTTCGTCCAACCTGCAAGCCTGGAGCGTGGTCGCGGTGCGCGAGGCCGAACAGCGCGCGAAACTGGCCGAACTGACAGGCCAGGCGCATGTCGGGAAAGCGCCCTTGCAACTGGCCTGGATTGCCGATCTCGCCCGCCTGGAGCGCCTGACCCAGATCACCCAACGCCCCGGCGAGGCGCTCGACTACCTCGAAATGTTCCTCGTCGCCGCCCTCGATGTTGCGCTGGCGGCCCAGAACGCGGCAGTGGCGGCGGAATCGCTCGGATTCGGCATTGTCTACACCGGCACCATGCGCAACCGACCGGAAGAAGTCGCCGAACTGCTCGGATTGCCACCCAGAACCATCGCCATATTCGGCCTCTGCGTGGGCAAGCCCGATCCGGCGCAGCCCGCCGACATCAAGCCGCGGCTGCCCCGATCGGTAGTGCTGCACAACGAACGCTATTCGCTCGACGCCCAGACGCCGGGCATCGAAACCTACAACGCCGCCATGGCGCGTTTCTACGAGGCGCAGAAAATGAAGGTGCATGGCACCTGGGCCGTGCATTCCTCCAAGCGGATCGCCAACGCCGACGCCTTGACCGGGCGCGATAAACTGGCCGAGGCGTTGCGCGCGCGCGGTTTCGTGCTGAAGTAAAGTCAACCCGGAGATGCGCCGGACGGGGCAGGACGGACGAATCCGGAACCGCGCCATCCGCGCATGTCCAGGCGTAAAGTCGACCGGACGCCCGCGAGCTTCCGGCCCGACCGCGTCTCAACATGTCCTGTCCCTCGTCGCCGGTTTTCCAGATTCGCCATCATGCCCAAATTTGAAGAATTCCAGGTTCTCGTCGTCGCCAGCGACGCCAAACTGCGCACGCAATTACGCGGCATGCTCTCCTCATTCGGATTTTCCTCCATCCACTTCGCCATCAGCGCGCACACCGCCTTGCGTCACCTGCACGCGCGCCGTTACGAGCTGATCCTGTGCGACTACGCCCTCGGCGGCGGGCAGGACGGCCAGCATCTGCTCGAAGACCTGCGCCAGCACGAAATCATCGCCAGCGACACCCTGTTCGTCATGATTACCAGCGAGCGCAATTACGAATGCGTCGTCGGCACCGCCGAACTCCTGCCCGACGACTACATTCTTACCCCGCTCGCGCCCGGCACCCTGCAAGACCGGCTGGCGCGGCTCATCGACAAGCGCGAAATATTCCTGCCCGCGCGTCAACTGGCCGCCATCGGCGACTGGCTCGGTGCCATCGACTACTGCCTGGAAGCGGAAACCGAACACCCGCAATACCTCGTCGACTTTCACCGCCTCGAAGCGGGCTACCACATCGCGGCCGGGCAACTCGGCGAAGCCGAAACCATCTACCGCCAGATCGTCGCCAGCCAGCGCATCCCCTGGGCGCAACTGGGGCTTGCCCGCTGCCTCGCCTTCAAGAAGGATTACGCTGCCGCCGACGCCCTGCTCACCGAACTCATTGCCGAAAACGGCCATTTCATGGCGGCCTACGACCTGCTTGCCCGCGTGCGCGCCGAAAACGGGCAAGGCGACGAAGCCTGCAAAGTGCTGCAAACCGCCATCGAACGCTCGCCCTACCGCCTTGGACGCCACCGCCGCCTGGGCGAACTGGCAATGGAAACGGGCGACGCCGCCACCGCCGAAAAAGCACTTGCCGAAGTCGTCCGGCAAAGCACGCACTCCCACTTCCGCGACCCCGAAATCCACGTCCGGCTGGCGCAGGCGCAGATCGCCCAGAACAAAACCGACGCCGCCCGCGCCACGATCAACGATCTCGAACGCCACCTCGGCGACCAGCCCAACGCCGCGCTGTGCAAGGCACTGGCCAATGCCATGCTTCACGCCCACGACGGCAAGACGGACAAAGCACAAGACGACCTCGCCGCCGCCGCAAGCCTCACCGCCGCCGGGGCCAGCCTGTCGCCGGGGCTTTCCTGCGAACTGGTCAAAGCCTGCTTCGACCAGCGCCTCGAACGCGCGGGCACCGAAGTCGTGACGAACATCCTCCGAACCACGGCGGACGAGCAAACCGTCGGCGCGTTGCGCGAAATGCTCCGCCTGCGCGGACTCGAACCGCTCTCGCAGGAAATCGAGCAGAACGTCCAGAAAGAAGTCCGCGATCTCATCAAGGCCGGCGCGGAAAGAGCACGCACCGGCGACTACGATGGCGCGGTCGAAGCCATGACGAACGCCGCCCGCCAGATGCCGGGCCACCCCGTGGTGCTGTTCAACGCCGCGCTTGCCCTGCTTCGCCGCATCGAGCACCTCGGCTGGAATGGCGCGCTCGCCCGCCAGGCACGCGTACTGATCGAACGCGCCCGCGACATCGACCCGGCCAGTGGCCGCCTCGCCACCCTGGCCGAATACATGCACGTCCTCATCGAACGCAACGGCGTCGCCGTCGGCAACAACCCCAGGCCCGCGAACAGACAGGCTCGGGCCTGATCCGGCGTGCGGGCAGGGTGCCGCCGGTACCCGGCGAAAAACCGCCGGGAGCCTTCCGCAATATTGCGCTTCCTTGTCCGGCCTTGTCGAAAGGGCAGGGGAGGGCGATGGCCCGGTTTGCAATACCCGTGCAAGGCCGGATGTCCGCCTCAGCCCGTATAATGGCTGCCCCTCCCCGTGCCGCGCCGCAGCATGTCGTGCGGCTGGCAGCCGATTCAATGGAAAAGCGTCCCATGCTCCTGCAAGTCAATAAACTCGCCGATTTCGACATCCGCGGCAAAAAGGTTTTCATCCGCGCCGATCTCAACGTGCCCCAGGACGAAGCCGGTAACATCACTGAGGACACCCGCATCCGCGCATCCGTGCCGACCATCCGCCATTGCCTCGACCATGGTGCGGCAGTGATGGTGACATCCCACCTTGGCCGCCCCGGCGAAGGCAGGGTTGGCCCCGAAGATACGCTCGCGCCGGTGGCGGTGCGCCTCGGGCAATTGCTCGGCCAGCCGGTGAAGCTGATCGCCAACTGGGTGGACGGCGGCTTCGCGGTCGAAGCCGGGCAGGCGGTGCTGCTGGAAAACTGCCGCTGCAACATCGGCGAAAAGAAAGACGATGAAACACTGGCGCGGAAAATGGCGGCGCTGTGCGACGTTTACGTAAACGATGCTTTCGGCACCGCCCACCGTGCCGAAGCGTCTACGCACGGTATTGCCCGCTTTGCGCCCGCTGCCTGCGCCGGGCTGCTGATGAGCGCGGAGATCGAGGCGCTCTCCCGCGCCCTCGGCAACCCCGAGCGTCCGCTGGTGGCCATCGTCGGCGGCGCGAAGGTTTCCAGCAAGCTGACGATTCTCCGTTCGCTGGCCCAAAAGGTCGACCAGCTCATCGTTGGCGGCGGTATTGCCAATACCTTCCTGCTCGCTTCGGGCAAACGCATCGGGGAATCGCTGGCCGAGCCGGATCTGGTGAAGGAAGCGCACGCGGTGATGGATGCGATGCGTGCGCGCGGCGCGGAAGTGCCGCTGCCCGTGGATGTCGTGGTGGCCGATGAGGTGTCGGCGCTGGCCCGCGCCAACAAGATCGCCATCGACGAGGTCGGCCCGAACGACCGCATTCTCGACATCGGCCCCCGGAGCGCGGCGCATCTGGCGCAGATCGTCGCCAGTGCGGGCACGATTGTGTGGAATGGCCCGGTAGGGGTATTCGAGCATGCGCAGTTCGCGGGCGGCACGAAGATGCTGGCTTCGGCCATCGCGCACTCGCGGGCGTTCTCGATTGCGGGAGGCGGCGACACGCTGGCGGCCATCGCCAAATTCGACATTGCGGCGGATGTAGGGTATATCTCCACGGGCGGCGGCGCGTTTCTGGAATTCCTCGAAGGCAGGACGCTGCCCGCCATCGCGGCGCTGGAAGCGCGCCATGAGCACTGACAGCCGCCGCCGCGCCAGCGGCCCGCCCTGAAAATCCCCATCGGAGAAATAGATCATGAGCCTTGTGAACATTGGCCGCCTCGAACTGGAAACGGTCGTCCAAGGCAAGCCGGACGCGCCCGCCATTTTGCTGATTCAGGGTCTGGGCACGCCGCTCACGCGCTGGCCTGCGAGCCTGACCGGCACACTGGTCGAAGCCGGTTTCCGCGTTATTGCTTTCGATAACCGCGACGCCGGGTTATCGACCAGGATGGAGGCGCTCGGCCTGCCCGATGTCAAGCGGCTGATGAGCGTCAAGCCTTTTTCGTGGGCGCTGCCGTTGGTGCGGCCCACGCTGCCGGTTCCTTACACGCTGGCCGACATGGCCGCGGACGCGGCGGCGCTGCTCGACGCGCTGCACATCGAAGCGGCGCATATCGTCGGGGCGTCGCTTGGCGGCATGATCGCGCAACTGTTCGCGGCCTATTACCCCGAGCGATGCCTTTCGCTCACGTCCATGATGTCGTCGAGCGGCAATCCCCTGCTGCCGCCGCCTTCTTCCGTGGCGCTGCACGCCCTGTTTGCGCCGCTACCGGCTGCGCGGGATGTGGATACGCTCATCGAGGACTGCATCTGGCGGCAGAAAGTGCTGATGAGTCCCGGTTATCCCGCATCGGACGAAGCATTGCGCGCCATGTTCACTGCCGACTACCGGCGTTCGGGTTTCTACTCCAAGGGCGTCCTCCGGCAACTGGCGACGCTGCTCACGGCGGGCGACCGGCGATCCCTGCTGGCGACGATCCGCGTTCCGGCCATGGTTCTGCACGGTGCCGACGACCCGCTCATCAACCCCGCCTGCGGCCTGGACACCGCGTCATCCATTCCCGGCGCGGAATTCCGCACGATACCGGGCATGGCGCACGATTTTCCCGAGGCGCTCGGCCCCGAGTTCGCCACGGGCATCCTGACGGCGGCGCGGCGGGCGGCGAAAGGCTGAAAGAACCATTAGAGCAGATCAACAAATTGAAGCCCGAAATATGGGTACGGGGTACTCGAGCGCGTGCGTTAGTGGTGCTGGTGCGCAAGCAAGGACAGGGGATATGTAAATACCCTCGCTTGTCGGGCATAGGTATTTACACAGCTTGTTTCCTTCTCCCTCGTCATTGCGAGGGCCGCAGGCCCGTGGCAATCCACACGGCGGTTTCGCCTTGCCCCGACGCTTCGGGTGATGGCTCCGCTGCATGGATTGCCACGTCGCTGCGCTCCTCGCAATGACGACATGAACCGCCATCGCAAAGTCCGCAACCCTGCAGCCATCCCCCCACCTCGTCATTGCGAGGGCCGCAGGCCCGTGGCAATCCACACGGCAGTTCCGTCTGCCCCAACGCTTCGGGTAATGGCTCCGCTGCATGGATTGCCACGTCGCTGCGCGCCTCGCAATGACGACATGAACCGGCATCGCAAAGCCCGCAACCTCGCAGCCATCTCCCCACCTCGTCATTGCGAGGGCCGCAGGCCCGTGGCAATCCACACGGCGGTTCCGCCTGCCCCAACGCTTCGGGTGATGGCTCTGCTGCATGGATTACCACGTCGCTGCGCTCCTCGCAATGACGCGGTGGGAGGAATTGCCGCGTCGCCGGAGTCTGCCATCTGGTGACAGCACTTCGGGCTGTGTAGATACCTATGCTTGCCGGCAGAGAATGAATGCGATGACCTGATCGTGCAACGGGCGGGCTTCGTCCCGCGCCTCAAGGGTGGGATAATGCGTGCCCATTTTACGATCTGCCTTGTCCATGCCCGCTGTCCAGTGGTTTCCCGGCCATATGAATGCCGCGCGCCGCAAACTTGCCGAAACGCTCGCGGCGGTCGATGTGCTCATCGAAGTAACCGATGCCCGTCTGCCGGGAGCCAGCAGCAATCCGATGATCGAGAGCCTGCGCCGTTTCCGGAACCGGCCCTGTCTCAAGCTGCTCAATAAAGCGGATCTCGCCGATCCGGTGGCGACGGCGGCGTGGATGGCGTTTTACAACGCGCAGCCCGGCGTGCGGGCGTTGGCGATTTCGGCCAGGAAAGCAGGCGATGTGGCACGCATTCCGCCTGCCGCACAGCAGCTCGCGCCGCACCGCGACGATGGCATCAAACCCTTGCGGATGATCCTGACCGGCATTCCCAATGTCGGAAAATCCACGCTCATGAACGCGCTGCTCAAGCGCCGCGTGGCGAAAGTCGGCGATGAGCCTGCGGTGACGAAGGGGCAACAGACGCTCGATCTCGGCCCCGGCATGACGCTGACCGATACGCCGGGCTTGATGTGGCCCAAGATCGAACACGATGCGGATGGTTTCATGCTCGCCGCCAGCCATGCAATCGGGCGCAATGCGGTGATCGACGAAGAGGTCGCCGCGCGGCTCGGCGATATTCTGCTCCAGCGCTATCCGGCACTCCTCGCCGCGCGTTACCGCATCGAGACGGCGGGGCTGGACGGCGATGCCTTGCTGGAGATCGTGGCCCGCCGCCGTGGCTGCGTGCAAAAGGGCGGGACACTCGATCTGGAGAAAGCAGCGAATGTACTGCTCACCGATTATCGCAGCGGAATATTGGGGCGCATCAGCCTGGAGACGCCGGAGAGCCGGGCGCGGATGCTGGCGGCGGCGGAGACGCAGCAGGAACCTGCCGGAATTTCGTCGGGAGACAATGCATGAAAGAGACCGACGAACGTCTGGAACGCCTCGAATCCCGGCTGATGCTGGCGGAAGATCAGATCGACGCGCTCAACCAGACCGTGTATCGCCAGCAACAATTGCTCGACCGCCTGGGTGCGCATGTGTTGCATCTGGCGCAACAATTCCAGGGCGCGCAGGCGGCGGCGCGGGGACGGCCCGAAGATGAGATTCCGCCACATTGGTAAGGCGCGCGCCGGAATGCGGCAAGGGTTCCTGCCGGGCATGTAATGCGGATATGATGGTCACGGATGAAAATTGCACCCATACGTGCGATCATACCTGCCCGGCTTGAAGGAGATACGGTCGTAAATGGAATCCCCCGAGACGAGTTCCCCGCGTGACAGGCGGATCGGTTTGCCGCACTTGCGGCGCTTTCTTCGCCCCCTGGTCTGGGGCCTGTCCGTGCTGGCTGTGTATGCGGCGTTGGGTTTTATCGTCGTGCCCTTGTTGGTGGCGCACTACGCGCCGCACGCCCTGAGCGGGCTGCTCGGGCGCGAGGTGTCGGTGGAAGCGGTAGGGTTCAATCCGTTTTCCCTGTCGGTGGCGTTTCGCGGCGTGAAGGTCATGCAGGCAGGGGAGGGGGGCGAGACCGCCGCGCCCGCCGTGGAATTGAACCGGCTCGCGGCCAATTTTGAAGTATTGTCGCTTGTGCGCGGCGGGCCGGTAGTGCGGGAACTGGCGCTCGAAAGTCCGCGCATCAGACTGGTGCGGCTCCATGCCGGGCGTTACGACTGTTCCGACGTGTTCGAGCGCCTCGTCGGCAATCCGGCGAAAGAAAAAAGCGGCGATCTGCCGCGCTTTTCGGTGGCCAACATCCATGTGGATGACGGCGTGGTGGAACTGGACGACCGGGTGACCGGCACGCAGCATCGCGTTTCCGATCTGAAACTGGGCCTGCCGTTCATTTCCAGCTTGCCGCTCGAAGTCGACATTTTCATCGAGCCGGATTTATCGGCGAATCTCGATGGCCGTCCCCTGACGGCGAAAGGGCACCTGAAGCCCTTTTCTTCCGAAGGGAAAAACGAACTGAGCCTGTCGCTCAAGGATTTCGATCTGTCGCCATGGCTGGTTTATCTGCCGTTCGAGCCGACATTCCGCTTGCCTTCGGGAACGTTCGCCCTCGATCTGCGCCTGGAGTTTGCGCAAGGCCATGGGGATGAAGTTCCGGCGATTCGCTTCCAGGGCAAGGCGCGGGTCGAGCGCCTGAACATTCAGGATCGCGGCGGCAAGCCGGTGCTGGCGGTCAATGAACTGGAAGCCGAATTCGCGGATATTCAGCCCCTGCGCGGACGCTATTATTTCAGCATGTTGCGCTTGCAACAGCCCGTGCTCGACCTCGTTCGCCTGGCTGGCGGCGATTTCAATCTGATGCGCCTGATGCCCGCGAGCGCGCGGGAAACCGCGCCGCCCGGAGAGAAAACGCCGAAAAACGACCCGGCGAAAAAGACGACCGGGGCACCCTTCGATCTCTCGTTTTCCGCGGTGCGCGTGCGCGACGGCCTGATTCGCTATAGCGACAACGCAGTGGCGGGGGGATTCAGCACCCGGATCGAAACGATCAATCTCGATATACGCGATTTTTCCAGCACCAGCGACGTACCCGCCGTCATCCGCCTCGATTACGCAAGCGCATCGGGAGAAAAGTTCAGCCACCAGGATCGCTTGCGGCTGAAACCGCCTTTCGAGTATGACGGCAATCTGATGGTGGAAAGCTTCCAGCCCGCGCTCTACGGGCGCTATTACGCCGATTCGCTCTCCGGCGGCGAAATCCGTCGTGGCCGCGTCGATGGCGCGTTCCGCTTCCGGGTGAAAGAACAGGCGGCGGACGGCCCGCATGTCGAGATCAGCGTCGACAAGCTGGCTGTCTCGGATTTCGTATTCGGGCTGGCCGGGCGCAAGGGCGAGTTGCTCAAAATCGGGCAGCTTGCCTTATCCGACATGGCGATTCTGCCCGCGACGCGCGAAATACAGATAGGCGGCGCGAATGCGCAAAAAATGGCGCTGGCCACGACCCGGCTGCGCAATGGCGACTTCGACTTCATGACCCTGATGAAAAAACCGCCGCGCGCCGCCGAACCGCCCTGGACATTCCGCCTGGACAATGCGTCCGTCGCGGGCGGCTCCCTGCATTTCGAGGATCGCGCCGCCGCCGAACCGGCGGTGCTGACCGCCGACAACATCGAATTGCACCTGCGCGATTTATCGACGGCGAAAGAGGCCAAAGCCGCGGACATCGCCCTGGAGGGCCGCATCGGCAAAGAAGGCCGCCTCGCGGTAAAAGGGGCCGTGCTTCCCGAACCCTTGCGGGCCGAGTTGAATGTCGATCTGCAAAACTTCGCCCTTTCAGCGATGCAGCCCTACATCGCGCGCCAGGCACGGATCGGCATCCGGGGCGGCAGCCTTTCGGCCAAGGGCTGGCTGAAGTTGCGCGAACGGCGCGGCGGGCTGGCCGGTTCCCTGGGGGGCGAGCTTGCCGTCACAGGTTTCGATTCCGTCGACCGCCGCGACAATTCGGATTTCGTGCGCTGGCGCGAAATCGCCGTCAGGCGGGCCAAGCTCGATCTGGCACCGTTCGCGCTTGCCATCGACGAAGTCGCCATCGACGGCCTGTTGTCCCGCCTGATCCTCGATAGGGAAGGGCGGCTCAACCTGCGCGAGATACAGCGCTCCGCCGATGAACCGGCGCAGACCGCCGGGGCCGGAGAAAGCGGCCACGCCGAAGCGGGCAGCGCCGCCGACGCCGGGGCCGCCGCGCCGCCGCCCTGGCCGCCGGTCAGCGTAAAGCGCATCCTCCTCCAGAACAGCAACATCGCCTTCAGCGACCGCTTCATCCGCCCGAACTACAACGCCTTCCTGGGCAGCCTTTCCGGCGAACTCACGGGCTTATCCTCGGATCAGAACACGCTGGCGAAACTCAACCTGCAAGGCCGGGTGAGCCGCACCGCGCCATTGACAGTCAAGGGCGCGTTCAACCCCTTCCGGCAGGATCGCCATCTCGACATCGCGGCGGAAGTCAAAGATTTCGACCTGCCCGCACTCTCGGGCTATTCCGGGCGCTACGTCGGCTACGGCATCAGCCGGGGCAAACTTTCGGCAACACTCAATTACCGCATCGAAAACCGCAAACTCTCGGCGGAAAACCACGTCTTCCTCGACCAGCTCACCTTCGGCGATGCCGTCGAAAGCCCGGACGCAACGCATCTGCCGGTGCGGCTGGCGGTGTCGCTGCTCAAGAACGCGCGCGGCGAGATCAACTTCAACCTGCCGGTCAGCGGCACGCTCGACGACCCGGAATTCAGCGTTTTCGGCCTGGTGCTGCGGGCCATCGCCGGTCTCGTCGGCAAAGCGATCACCGCGCCCTTTGCCCTGCTCGGGCGGGAAACCCTCTCGCAAGTCGACTTCGATCCCGGCACTTACCGCATCGGCGCGGAGCAAGAAAAAGCATTGCGCGATCTCGCCACGGCGCTTGCGGATCGCCCCTCGCTCAAGCTCGACATCACCGGCTTCGCCAGCCTCGGGCGCGATACCGAAGGCATCCGCCGCGAGAAACTGCGCAACATGGTCAAAGCCGAAAAGCGCCGCGCCTCGGGCGGCGGCAAGGGCCGGAACAACCGACTGGACGACATCGAACTCGCCGACGAAGAATATGACGCACTGCTCGGCGAAGTCTACGACAAGGCCAAGATCAAGAAGCCGCGCAACTTCATCGGCCTGGCCAAGACCCTGCCTGTTGCGGAGATGGAAAAGCTGCTCCTGGAGAGCATTGCCGTGAGCGAAGAAGACATTGCCACGCTCGCCCGCCGCCGCGAATCCGCCGTACAAAGCTGGCTGGTCGGCGAAGGCGAGATCGCGCCCGAGCGCATTTTCCAGCGCACGCCCAGCGGCAACGAAATCGCGGCGGGCGCGGAAAAGCGTACCGGCGTGCGGCTCTCCCTGCGGTGAAGCGGGCATGGATTCCGGAGAAATATTCATGCGCGAGGCGCTCGCGCTGGCACGGCAGGCCGCCGCCATGGGCGAAGTGCCGGTGGGCGCGGTCGTCGTGCGCGACGGCGAAATCCTCGGGCGGGGGTTCAACCAACCGATTGTCGCGCACGACCCCTCGGCGCATGCTGAGATCATGGCCCTGCGCGACGCCGCGCGCAACCTGGGCAATTACCGCCTGCCCGGCTGCGAAATTTACGTGACCCTGGAGCCGTGCGCGATGTGCAGCGGCGCGATCTTCCACGCCCGCATCGCCCGCGTCGTCTTTGGCGCGCGAGACCCCAAGACCGGCGTGGCGGGCAGCGTGCTGGATCTTTACGCCGAAGCGCGCCTCAACCACCATGCGACCCTCGTCGGCGGCGTGCTGGCCGACGAATGCGCTACACTGCTCTCGGCATTTTTCGCCGCGCGCCGCGCCCGGACGCAACAGGCATGAGCGGCGGCATCGACACCATGCAAATCCGGATCGGCATCGCCCGCCAGACCCTCGAACTTTTCGCCGCCGATGGCGCGTGCGTGCGTCGCTATGCGGTGTCCACCGCCGCCAAGGGCGCGGGCGAGCGCGCGGGCAGCGAATGCACGCCGCGAGGCCGCCACCGCATCCGGGCAAAGATCGGCGCGGGCGTGCCCGAGGGGGCGGTGTTTCGTGGACGGCGGCCCACCGGGGAAATCTGGACGCCCCAACTCGCGGCGGCCAACCCTGGGCGCGACTGGATACTCACGCGCATCCTCTGGCTATGCGGCGAAGAACCTGGCCGCAATCGCGGCGGCGATGTCGACACCATGCGGCGCTACATCTACATCCACGGCACTGGCGACGATCTGCCCATGGGCGTGCCGCACTCGCACGGCTGCATCAACATGCGCAACCGCGACGTGATCGAACTTTTCGACCTGGTCGACGCGGGGACGCCGGTCGACATTGCGTAACTGCCGCGCAAACCCTCAGGCGGCGGGATCGCTCTCCAGCCACAGCCGGGCATCTTCCTCGTTATCGAAAACCTGCACGTCCGCATCGACGAAGAACTGCGACAGCCACGCGCTCCACGTCACCCACTGATCGTCCGTCAGGATGGCGATGCGGCGGAAGTCGTGGGCGTGCTGGCGGGAATGACGGATTTCTTCCACGGCGAGGTCGATGGTGAAACCGGCCATTTCCCGCAAGTCGAAAAGCAGGTCGATGGGAGCCTCGAACTTGATCTTGTAATCGGCCAGTTCCTCGAACTCGCGGTAATCGGCAAGGGTGAACTCGCCGAAAACGGTGACGGCAATCAGGCTGTCGGTGTGGTCGGTGCTAATCATGGGGGGCTTTTCCGCAGGGTCGTGGAGACGGCCCTTACTATACCTTGACTTCCGCGCCATCAGAGCGGATCGATAAGTTCGTCTATGCTGCCAGCCTTGACAACAATCTTCCCGGGAAGACAGACCTTCTTCCCAAGAAGACAGACAGTATTGATAAGAAAAACGCCCAACCGGCGAGCAGCGACGGGGGATTTCTGTTGTAGAACAAGCGTTTATCTCTCAATGATTCATTACACCGATGGAGGAAACACAAGTATGGGCAGCAGTAGAGACTGGATTCCCTCGCGGGAAGAAGCCTTGGCGAGCCTCATGGTGATCTGGATTGCCACGGCGCTACGCGCCTCGCAATAACGAACTTCCCGCCCCGTCATTGCGAGGGCCGAAGGCCCGCGGCAATCCACACGGCGGCGACTACCCGTACTAACGGGCGGTGTTGCGGGAATCACGGTCAATGGATTGCCACGGCGCTGCGCGCCTCGCAATGACGCGCCGGGAGGAATTGCCGCGTCGCCGGCGTCTGCCATCTGGTGGCAGCACTTCGGGCCGTGCAGATACCTATGCCGCCAAGCGGGGGAGAGGACAGCCTTGGCAGCGTTGCTGCAAGGGAACAGGACTTGGGCAACGCGTTTGAAGGAGTTGCCCAAGTCGTTCAAAGGAGTTGGGCAACTCCTTCAAAGAATCCGGGCAAGAAATTCCCGGCGCGACAAAGCTCGCGACACGCGCCGCAAGAAGTGTTGACGGATGCGCCGTGACTTTGTACCGTGCATGACACTTTTGGCATGGGAACGCGCCCATGAAGATCAAGCACTACCGCCGCATCGAATGGGACGATCTGCC
>JAISNX010000102.1 GCA_031276015.1 Azoarcus sp. | reverse complement strand
TCGCCCTTGCCGCGTGCGCCAGCAACAGGAAAGAGATGACGCTCTCTGCCGCGCTTATCGTTCTGGCGGTATGCGCATGGGGGTTTGCCTGAGCAATGGGGGAGAACGCCTCACTCGCTCATCACCCTGCGCCAGACGACACCCAGCGGCAGCGTGCTTGCCAGTTCTCTCTCCATCTCACGGTCGTCGAACATCGGTGCTGAGAGTAGATCGAGCAGCCTGCGCAGCTCCCGCACATGCGTGTTGTCAGACTCATCGGGCATCCTCTCAGCAACGGGGCATGAAAGTCACTCCCCCATTCGTTTCCCGATCCCTGCCGCCTGACCGCGCATACCCCGTTTCCCGGCCAGATGCGCGATGATGCGCGCCCTGGCCTCCTCGAAGCTCACGGTGGTTTCCGGCAGAACGGCCTCGCAGTAGAGCAGGTGCAGCCCGACGGGAGATTCCCGCGGGAGGGAGATTTCGCCCTCGGCGAGCGCGAAGGCGGGCGCTTCCAGTTCCGGGAATAGCTGTCCGCGCCGGACGGTGCCGATAAGCCCCTCTCTCATGGCTGTGGGACATTGCGAATATTCCAGGGCCGCGGCGGCGAAGTCTTCCACGCTGCCGATGCGGGCGCGCAAGGCTTCAAGCTGCGCCGTGACGCGCTCTTTTTGCGCCGCGTCGTCGTAGGTGACGAGGATGTGGCGCAGCCGCCGCGCCTCGGGTCGGGTGAAGGCGCGCGGATGCTGGCGGTAATAACGTTCCGCATCTTCCTCGGAAATTTCCGGCTCCCGACCCGCTTGCGGCATCGCATCCAGCATGCGCTCGGGCACCTGGAATATCCGTCCGGGCCGGGTGTCGAAATGAACGTGATAGGCCACCTCGTCCGGGTCGCCGGAAGGGTCGCGCAGCACCTTGAGGATTTCGCCCGTATCGCCCGCCCGCACCAGAAGCTCACCCTGCACGGCCATCCCGGCGCGGCTCCGCACCTTGTCGCGGAACGCAAAACGGCTCGGCGTCCAGGCTTCGGCCATGTCGATCAGCTCTTCTTCCCGACAGCCCACCACGCGGTTCTCCGCGAGGAAATGCACGGAATAGATGATCTGGTCTTGCAGGAAGCTGCCGATGTCCCGGATCGTCCCCACGCTGCCGCGCCGCACCAGCAGTTCCCCCCGGCTCGCGCCGGGGAAGGTGCCATCGTCGCGCACGTCGCGGATGAGCCGCACCTCGTCGTCGATCTGCCAGCGCGGCCTCATCGGAACACCTTGTCCAGCGGAACGAAGGAAGACATGCCGCCCCCCGCCGCCGGTATGTTGCGAAAGACGGCAAAAACTTTTTCCGTCCTGCCGTCGGAACAGGTGAAGTCCGTATACGCCTGCGCCAGCCATTTCCGGTAGAACGCGACGCGGGCGGCATCGTCCGTCGGCATCTCCGCCGCATGGCGTCGCAGGTAGTCGTGGAAGCGTTGCAGGATGTGCAGCCGTTTGACCTGCACGACCGCCGCCGTGTAGGGCACCTCGAAATACGCGAGGAAGTCCTCGGCGGAAACAAGCTCCCGCAAGGCTTCGTCCAATGCCGGTCTGGATGTCATGGCGGTTTCCTCAGAGGGGCGAAAAGCCGGGCGCGTGGGTGGCGAGCAGTGCCCGCAAGTCCGCTTCTTCCGGCGGACGCCGGGCGGCGGCGGCGAAGGCGCGCACGGCATCGACGAGACGCCGCGCGGTGGCTTCGTCGAGCAGGATGCCCATCCGGGCATAGACGGAGGCCACGGCCCGATGGCCGGAGTGCTTGCCCAGCACGATGCGGTGGCTGCGCCCGACCTCGGCGGGGTCGAAGCCCTGGTAATTGCGCGGGTCTTTGAGCAGGCCGTCGACATGGATGCCCGCCTCGTGGGTGAAGGCTCCCGCGCCGACGATGCTTTTTTGCCAGGGCACGGGCCGACCGGCGGCGCGGGCGACCCGCTCGGACAACGCCGGGAAACCCCGCAGACAGACGCCCGTCACGCCGTGATGGAGTTTTTCCACGCCCATGACGACTTCTTCCAGCGGCGCATTGCCTGCGCGTTCTCCCAAACCGTTCACCGTGGTGTTCACGTGGCTTGCGCCCGCGCGGATTGCCGCCAGCGTGTTCGCCGTCGCCAGGCCGAAATCGTCGTGGGCATGCATCTCGATGTCCAGCCCCGTGGCGCGCGCCAGGCGGCGCAGGATGCCGTGCAGGCGGAAGGGTTCCATGATGCCGAGCGTATCGGCATAACGCAGGCGCACCGCGCCCGCCCTGGCGGCGGTCTCCGCAATGCGCAGCAGAAAGCCGGGATCGGCGCGGGAAGCGTCCTCGCAGCCGATGCATACCTCCAGCCCCAAATCGCGCGCCCGCGCGATGTAATCGGGCAGGACATCCAGCAGCCAGTCCCGATCCTTGCGCAGTTTGTAGGCCAGGTGCTGGTCGGAAGCGGGCACGGAAATATCCACCCGCGCCACGCCCAGTCCGGCACAGGCGGCGAGATCCCGCGCGTGCATCCGGCACCAGACCATGAGGCTGGCGGAAAGCCCCAGGGCCGCCACGGCGCGGATGCTTTCCCGCTCCTCCGCGCCCATCGCGGGAATGCCGATTTCCAGTTCCGGCACGCCGATGGCGTCCAGCCCGTGCGCGATGTCGATCTTGTCTTCCAGGGAAAAGGTCACCCCGGCGGATTGTTCGCCGTCCCGCAGGGTGGTGTCGTTGATGATGACTGTGTGCATGGCGCTCTCGCAAAACCGGGTCGGAACGGATTTAGCAAGAGCGATGCCAAAGCGGAATCCGCCTGAATTTAGTGCCTTACCGACGCTGGCGGCGCGCGGCCCTGCGTGCCTTTCCTTTTTTCGTCCGTTTTATGTCGCATTTGCGACATAAACATCCGGAAAGGGACAGCGGCCGTCGTGCGACAAAACCGTATCCCCATGGTTTTACTTGCTTTTACGATCTGGCACAGCGATTGCTGAAAAAGCCTGCCCCACCCCCGACAATAAATGGAGAGAAAACCCATGATCAAGCTGACTCCCGAGGCGGTAAAAGCCATCCACCGCTTCATCCGTGCATCGGAAACGCCCGTGCAGGGGCTGCGCCTGATGATCTCCGGCGGCGGCTGTGCCGGGTTTCAATACGGCATGCGCCTGGAAGCCGAAAAGGCGGAAGACGATGTGGAAATCGAGGTGGAAGGCATACGGCTGCTGGTCGACCCTTTCAGCCATACCCTGCTCGACGAGGTCAGCATCGACTTCATCGACAGCCTGACCCATACCGGCTTCCGGTTCGACAACCCCAACGCGAGCGCGCAATGTTCATGCGGCCAATCGTTTTCCGTCCAGTGAGGGCGCACCATGTGGGAATATTCCGAAAAAGTGCGCGAGTATTTTTTCAATCCGCGCAATTCCGGCCCGCTCGAAGAAGCCAACGGCGTTGGCGACGTCGGTTCCATTCAGTGCGGCGACGCGCTTCGTCTCATGTTAAAGGTCAATCCCGACACGGAGGTCATCGAAGAAGCGCGCTTCCAGACTTTCGGTTGCGGCTCGGCAATCGCCTCCTCCTCGGCGCTAACCGAAATCGTCAAGGGCATGACGCTCGATGAGGCTCTGAAAGTTTCCAATCAGAACATCGCCGACTATCTGGACGGCCTGCCGCCCGAGAAAATGCACTGTTCCGTGATGGGCCGCGAGGCGCTGCACGCGGCCATTGCCAATTACCGTGGTGAGACCCAGACAGACGCGCACGAAGAAGGCGCGCTCGTCTGCAAGTGTTTCGCGGTGGATGCCTTGCTGATCGAGGATGTCGTCCGCGCCAACAACCTCAATACCGTGGAGGAAGTCACCTTCTACACCAAGGCGGGCGGCGGCTGCGCGTCCTGTCACGAGGGCATCGAGGAAATCCTGGCGAAAGTGAAGGGCGAGCGTTCCGGCCCCGGCGAAGTGTCGCCGCCCATGAAACCCATCGCACCCAGGGCCGCGCCGAAACTCACGCTCGTGGAGCGCATCCGCAGGATCGAAGCGGTGCTGGCATCCGTCCGCCCCATGCTGGTGCGCGACCACGGCGACGTAGAACTGGTCGAAGTGCAGGGCCGCAACATCTACGTGCATCTCAAGGGTTCCTGCGCCGGTTGCATGATGGAAGCCGCGACCCTGGGCGGCATCCAGCAGAAGATGATCGAAAGCCTGGGCGAACTCGTGCAGGTGCTGCCCGCTTCTTACATGCCTGCGGAAACATCTTGTTAACCGTCGTTGCGAGGCCACCCGTACCCGTCATTGCGAGGCGCGCAGCGCCGTGGCAATCCATACGGCTTGTGGATTGCCGCGCTTCGCTCGCAATGACCAATGATTCAAACGAAAAGCCCCCCCAGTCCCCCCAACTCCGGCAGAGAGCACACCATGAATCCCATCTACCTGGACAACAACGCCACCACCCGTGTCGACCCGGAAGTCGTGGCGGCCATGCTCCCCTTCTTTACCGAGCACTTCGGCAATCCCTCCTCCATCCATGCCTTCGGCAGCCAGGTCGGCAAGGCGCTCAAAGAAGCGCGCCAGAAAATGCAGGCGCTCCTGGGCGCGGAGCACGACACGGAAATCATCTTCACCTCCTGCGGCACGGAGTCCGACACCACCGCCATCCTTTCCGCGCTCCGGGCGCAGCCGGAAAAAAACACCATCATCACCACCGTGGTCGAACATCCGGCCATCCTCTCCCTGTGCGACTGGCTGGAAAAAGAGGGCTACATCGTCCACCGGCTCCGGGTAGACCGAAAGGGGCGGCTCGACCTCGACGAATACCGCTCACTGCTGGTCAACAACGTCGCCCTCGTCACCGTCATGTGGGCGAACAACGAAACCGGCACGATCTTCCCGGTAGAGACCATGGCCGAAATGGCCGCGGCGAAAGGCATCATGTTCCACACCGATGCCGTGCAGGCCGTGGGCAAGCTGCCCATCGATCTGAAGGCTACGAAGATCGACATGCTTTCCCTCTCCGGCCACAAACTGCACGCGCCCAAGGGCATCGGCGTCCTCTACCTTCGTCGGGGCTGCCGTTTCCGGCCGCTTCTGCGCGGCGGCCACCAGGAACGGGGTCGCCGCGCGGGCACCGAAAACGCCCCGTCCATCGTCGCGCTCGGCAAGGCCGCCGAACTCGCCATCGAACACATGCACCACGAAAACACCGAAGTCCGTCGGCTCCGGGACAGGCTCGAACAAGGCATCCTCTCGCAAGTCACCCATGCCTTCATCACCGGCGACACCGCCAGCCGCCTGCCCAACACCAGCAACATCGCCTTTGAATACGTCGAAGGCGAATCCATTCTGCTTCTGCTGAACAAACAGGGCATTGCCGCCAGTTCCGGCTCCGCCTGTACCTCCGGCTCGCTCGAACCCTCGCACGTCATGCGTGCCATGGGCATCCCCTACACCGCCGCGCACGGCACCATTCGTTTTTCGCTCTCGCGCTACACCACCGAAGAAGAAATCGACCGGGTAATTGCCGCCGTGCCGCCGATCATCGCCCAATTGCGCGAACTGTCTCCCTATTGGAACGAAAACGGCCCCGTGGAAAACCCGGAACGCGCCTTCGCGCCAGCGTATGCCTGAGGGGTGCCCGTTTCAGCAGACCCCTGGACGGCAGGAAGGACGCCCCTTGGTTCCAAAATAGTCATGATCATTTTGAAAAATATTCATGACTATTTTCAAAAATGAACATGACTATTTTCGAGAATGAGTGCGATGATTTCTGAAAATGATCACAGTCATTTTTCGGACACCGCCATGCACGCAACGCCGACCCCACAATCCTGCGCGCAAAGCGTGGCAATCCACAGGCCGCATGGATTGCCACGGCCCTTCGGGCCTCGCAATGACGGAGTATGGCGGGCAATCGCAATGCCCCAAACCTTTACCGCAATGTCCAAAACCCTCGTCATTGTGAGCGAAGTGCGGCAATCCATGGGCCGTATGAATTGCCGCGACTATCAAGCTTCGTGATGGCGGTGACTTGATTGGCATTCCCGGGAGGATGCCTTGCCTTGTCGGGAAGCAAGCGCACGGTATTGGCGTTCATCGCGCTACGGTATTCAGTCCGCCGGGGCGGATGCCGGGCGCGGGTGGAACTGGATGATGGCGCGATCATCGCGCCGGGGGGCGGGGCGGTCGGTTTTCCAGGCGTGGCCCTGGATGATTTCGACGCTGACCGGCAGGCGAGCGTCGCGGCGCAGGGTTTCGTAATGGGCGCGCGCGCGCGCCCAGTCCGCGCGTCCGGCCAGTCCCCGCGCGCGCGCGGCGGCGGCGTTGTTGGCGGCGGCGGCGCGCAGGTCGTCGAAAAGTTCGTCGAGCCGGGCGTAGGTGAGCGTGAGCATTTCCATGTCCATCACCGGATCGCTGAAACCGGCGCGCAGCAGGGCATCGCCGATGTCGTGCATGTCGATGAAGCGGTGTACGCGCTCCCCGGCGTGCGCGGGCAGGGCCGCGCGAAGTTCGCACAGGGTGTCGGGGCCGAGGGTGGAGAACATGAGCAGGCCGCCATCTTCGAGCGTGCGGTGCATTTCCCGGAATACGGGCAGGGGATCGTCGACGGCGGGCAGCAGCAGGTTCGACCAGATGAGCGATACCGAGGCGTCGGCAAGCGGCAGTTGCGCGGCTTCGGCGGCGATGAGCCGGGCAGGGGGGGCGGATTTGCGCCACAGGCGGCGCAGGCCGGGCCGCGAGGGCGCGAGGCGCTGACCGGCGCGGACGAGCATCGGCGGGGCGAAGTCGATGCCGAGCCGTTCGGCATCGGGATAACGTTCGGCCAGTCTGGCGAGATCGCCGCCCGTGCCGCAGCCGAGGTCGAGAATGCACTTCGGCGCGATGCGCATGTAGTCGAGCCGTTCGTCCATGCGGCGCGCGATTTCGCGGACGAGGAAGGCGGCTTCGTCACAATGCGCGGCGGCGCGGGCGAAGCGTCGCTTCAGCAAGGCATGATCCAGCCGGAAATCCGGTGGCGTGCCCATGCGCCGCGCCGGGCCGCGTGCTCAGATGGAAACCAGGCCGAGACGCGCGAAAAGACGCATGTCGTTGCCCGCGTCGGCGTTGTCGCTGGTCAGCAGGCGCTCGCCGTAGAAGATCGAATTGGCCCCGGCCATGAAGCACAGGGCTTGCAGTTCGTCGCTCATCTGCTCGCGGCCCGCCGACAGGCGCACGAAGCTTTTCGGCATCGTGATGCGCGCCACGGCGATGGTGCGGACGAAATCGAAGGGGTCGAGCGTCTCGCCCTCGGCAAGCGGCGTGCCGGGGAAGGGGATGAGCTTGTTGATGGGCACCGACTCGGGCGGCGGCGTCATGTTGGCGAGCTGCGCGATCAGCCCGGCGCGTCCGGCCTGGCCCTCGCCCATGCCGACGATGCCGCCCGAACAGACGTTGATGCCCGCGTCGCGCACTTTTTCGATGGTGTCGAGACGGTCTTGCAGGGTGTGGGTGGTGACGATTTCGCTGTAATAATCGGGCGCGGTGTCGACGTTGTGGTTGTAGTAGTCGAGTCCGGCCTCGGCCAGCCGTCTGGCCTGCTCGCCGTCCAGCATGCCGAGGGTGACGCAGGTTTCCAGCCCGAGTTTCTTGACTTCGCGCACCATCTCGATCACGGCGGCGAGGTCTTTTTCCTTGGGGCTGCGCCACGCCGCGCCCATGCAGAAACGGGAAGATCCCCCCGCCTTGGCGGCGCGGGCGTGTTCCAGCACTTCTTCGAGCGGCATCAGGCGTTCGCGCTCCAGCCCGGTGTGGTGGCGTGCCGCCTGCGAGCAATAGCCGCAATCTTCGGAACAGCCGCCGGTCTTGATCGATAAAAGCGTCGAGCGTTGCACTTCGCCCGCCCTGAAGTGGGCGCGGTGAGTTTCCTGCGCGCGAAACATCAGATCGAGAAAAGGCAGCGCGAAAAGCGCCTCGACATCGGCGACGCGCCAGCGTGCCCCGGCGGCGGGCGCGGGTTCCGGGGCGGGCCTAGCCGCGAACCGGACGGGGGAGGCGGATGTTGTCATCATTTGAGGTGCTTCGGAATCCATTAAACTGATCGGGCATTCTCGCTCAAGGGATGAAAACGAGTCAAATTGGAGACGAGGCAGGAAGCGTTTCGCAAAAGGCCGTGGCACGGTCTGTTCGCATCCCTGTTTGCCGCGTTCGCGGTGCAGGATTGCTGTCTGTGTGGCCGTCCGGCCAGGGGCGGCGGCCCGCTGTGCGCCGCTTGCGCGGACGGTTTGCCGCGCCATGCCGCGGATGCCTGCCCGTGTTGCGCCCTGCCCGTGCCGGGTGGGGAAGTGTGCGGGCGCTGTCTGCGGAAGCCGCCAGCGTTCGACAGTACGCTGGCGGTGTTCGATTACGCTTTTCCGGTCGACGTGCTGGTGCAGGCGCTCAAATATCGCCATCGCCTGGCGCTGGCCGGGTTTTTCGCCCGCGCCTTCGATGCGGATGCGCTGCTGGCGGTCGATCTGGTGATGCCCATGCCGCTGCATCCGGCCCGTCTGCGCGAGCGCGGTTTCAACCAGGCGGTGGAAATCGCCCGACCATTGGCGCGCGCCGCCGGTTTGCCGCTGGATTTGACGGGGGTGGCGCGTGTGCGCGCCACGCCGCCGCAGGCAAGCCTTGCCCACGATGCCCGCCTCGCCAATCTGCGCAAGGCTTTCGCGGCTCGTCGCCGTTTCGATGGCTTGCGGATCGCGGTGGTCGACGATGTCATGACCACGGGCGCGTCGCTCGAAGCACTCGCCCGTTGCCTCAAGGCAAGCGGCGCGGCGGCGGTGCATAACTTCGTCGTCGCGCGCACGCTGCGGGAGTCATGCGCGGCTTGAGGTGCCTGTGCCCATAATGCTAGAATCCGCGGCTTGTCTTTTCGGAGGATTTCCGGAAGATAAATTCGCACGCCGGGCCTATCGGGGTTCGCCGTTTTTTCCCGCACATGATGCGGTGATGGGCGGCGATACGGGCCGGGGCTTCCTTGGAGGAGGTTTCGGCGGAGACCGGCGGAGGACAACCCTGAAAACTGGAGTTACACATGTCTGTCACGATGCGCCAGATGCTCGAAGCGGGCGTCCATTTTGGCCACCAAACCCGCTTCTGGAACCCGAAGATGGCACCGTACATCTTCGGCCACCGCAACAAGATTCATATCATCAACCTCGAAAAGACGCTCCTCAAGTACAACGAGGCAATGGATTTCGTGCGCAAGCTCGCGGCCAGGCGCGGCACGATTCTTTTCGTGAGCACCAAGCGCCAGGCGCGCGAGACGCTCGCCGAGGAAGCCCGTCGCGCCGGGATGCCGTATGTCGATGAGCGTTGGCTCGGCGGGATGCTCACCAATTTCAAGACCGTCAAGCAGTCGATCAAGCGCCTGAAGGAGCTGGAGGTGACGCTGGGGGATGGTTCGGTCGAGAGTCTCTCCAAGCGCGAGGCCCTGATGACGCGGCGCGAGCTGGACAAGCTGAACAAGTCGATCGGCGGTATCAAGGATATGGGCGGCTTACCCGATGCGCTCTTCGTGATCGATGTCGGTTATCACAAGATCGCCATCACCGAGGCGCAGAAGCTGGGTATCCCGGTGGTGGCCGTGGTCGATACCAATCACTCGCCCGACGGGGTGGATTATGTGATCCCCGGGAATGACGATTCTTCCCGCGCCATCCGCCTTTACGCGCGCGGCGTGGCCGATGCCGTGCTGCAAGGCCGTAGCCAGGTGCTGACGGAGATCGTCGAAACGGAGGGCGACGAGGAGTTCGTCGAGGTCGAGGAGGAGGAAGGCGAGCAGGCCGACGCCTGATTTCGCTTTGCGCCCGTGGCGACGGACGAGTTTCGCCGCGCGCTGTCCGATGTCATTGTTTTTTTTGAATACGAACGAGGAGTTAGCATGGCGGAAATTACCGCTGGTATGGTCAAGGAGTTGCGCGAGAAAACCGACGCGCCGATGATGGAATGCAAGAAGGCACTCTCGGAGGCGGGCGGCGATATGGCCAAGGCCGAGGAGATTCTGCGCGTCAAGCTGGGCAACAAGGCGACCAAGGCCGCGACGCGCATCACCGCCGAAGGGGTGGTGGCGATCCATATCGCCAGCGGCGGCAAGCTGGGGGCGATCCTGGAAGGCAATTGCGAAACCGATTTCGTTGCCAGGAACGATGATTTCGTCGCGCTGGTGAAGAACGCCGCCGCGCTGGTGGCGGAGAAGGCTCCGACGGACATCGCCGCGTTGTCCGCGTTGCCGCTCGGTGACGGCACGGTGGAATCGACCCGTAGCGCGTTGGTGGGAAAGATCGGCGAAAACATGAGCTTGCGCCGTTTCCAGCGCGTGGCGGCGAAGGGCACCTTGTATTCCTACATCCACGGCGGCGCGAAGATCGGCGTGCTGCTCGATCTCGTCGGCGGCGACGAGCAATTGGGCAAGGATTTGTCGATGCATATCGCTGCTTCCAAACCGAGGGCGCTGGATGCTTCCGGTATCGATGCGGCGCTGCTCGATACCGAACGTCGTATCGCGCTCGAAAAGGCGCGCGAATCCGGCAAGCCCGAGAATATGCTGGAAAAGATCGCCGAGGGGTCGGTGCAGAAGTTCCTGAAGGAAGTCACGTTGCTCGGGCAGGTTTTCGTCAAGGCCGAGGACGGCAAGCAGACGATCGAGCAATTGCTGAAGGCCAGGGGCGCGACGGTGGCGGGCTTTGCGCTGTATGTCGTCGGCGAGGGCATCGAGAAGAAGTCTTCCGATTTCGCCGCCGAGGTGGCGCAGCAAGCCGCCGCGGCCGCCGCGAAGAAGTAGGGGAGCCGCGCCGCCATGACCACCAACGCACCCGCCTATTCGCGCATCTTGCTCAAGCTCTCCGGCGAAGCCCTGATGGGCAGCGACAGCTACGGTATCAACGACGAGGTGCTTTCGCGCATCGTCGCCGAGATCGGGGAGGTGTCCAGGCTCGGTGTGCAAATCGGCGTCGTGATTGGCGGCGGCAATATTTTTCGCGGCATGGCGGGCGCGGCCAGCGGCATGGATCGCGCCACGGCGGATTACATGGGTATGCTCGCCACGGTGATGAACGCGATGGCGCTGGCCGATGCGATGCGCCGTTGCGGCTTGTCCGCTCGCGTGCAGTCGGCCTTGCGCATCGACCAGGCGGTGGAACCCTACATCCGGGGCCGCGCCATTCATCACCTCGAAGCGGGGCGGGTGCTGGTCTTTGCGGCGGGCACGGGCAATCCGTTTTTTACCACCGATACCGCGGCGGCTTTGCGCGGCGCGGAGATCGGCGCGCAGATCGTGCTGAAGGCGACCAAGGTGGACGGGGTGTATTCCGCCGATCCCAAGAAAGACCCTTCCGCCCGGCGTTTTGCCCGCATCGGTTTCGACGAGGCCATTGGCCGCAATCTGGCCGTGCTCGATGCCACCGCGTTCGCGCTGTGCCGCGATCAGAATCTGCCGATCAATGTTTTTTCGATTTTCAAGCCCGGTGCCTTGCGCAGAGTCGTCATGGGCGAGGACGAAGGCACGCTGGTTCATTCCTGAGGGTTTAACGATGATTCCCGAACTCAAGAACACGATCGAGCACAAGATGCAGCGGTCGGTCGAAACGCTCAAGACCGATCTCGCCAAGATACGTACCGGGCGCGCCCATACGGGCCTGCTCGACCATATACAGGTGGAGTATTACGGGAGTATGGTTCCGATCTCCCAGGTCGCCAACGTCACCCTGATCGACGCGCGCACCATCGGCGTGCAGCCGTGGGAGAAGCCGATGGTGGCGAAGGTGGAGAAGGCCATCCGCGACTCCGACCTCGGGGTGAATCCCGCGAATACCGGCGAGATCATCCGGGTGCCGATGCCGCCGCTCACCGAGGAGCGCCGCCGCGAGCTGACGAAGATCGTCCGGCACGAGGGCGAGAATGCAAAGGTGGCGGTGCGCAATCTGCGCCGCGATGCCAATCAGCATCTCAAGGACGCGGTCAAGGACAAAACCATTTCGGAAGATGAGGAACGCCGGGCCGAGGAGTCCATCCAGAAACTCACCGATCATTACATTGCCGAGATCGACAAGCTGCTCGCCCAGAAAGAGCAGGAATTGATGCAAATTTGATATACGGCGGCTGCCCCGCCATGGCAGGGGCGGCGCATGTGGGGAGTTCCGATGGCGGATCGAGGTTTCACCAGTTCCACGCAGGCCGTGCCTGCCGTCGGTTCCGTGCCGCGCCATGTCGCCATTATCATGGACGGCAATGGCCGTTGGGCGCGCAAGCGTTTCCTGCCCAGGATGGCCGGGCACACGCGCGGCGTGGAAGCCTTGCGGGGGACGATACGCGCCGCGATCGAACGCGGGGTCGAGTATTTGACGGTGTTTGCGTTCAGTTCCGAGAACTGGCGTCGTCCCGCCGATGAGGTGACGTTCCTGATGCAGCTTTTCATCAAGTCGCTGCAAAAGGAAGTGAGCCGCCTGCATGAGAACGGTATCCGCTTTCGCGTCATCGGTGATCTTTCGCGCTTCGAGCCGTTGCTGGTCAAGGCCATCGTCGCCGCCGAGGAGCAGACGGCGGGCAATACCCGCCTGCATCTGACCGTCGCCGCCAATTACGGCGGGCGTTGGGATGTGCTCTCCGCCGTCAATCGCGTGCTCGCCAGGACGCCGGGGCTGGCCGAGGTGAGCGAGGAGGCGATCAGCGCCGGGTTGTCGATGAGCTTCGCCCCGGAACCCGATCTTTTCATCCGCACGGGCGGCGAGCAGCGAATCAGCAATTTCCTGCTCTGGCAACTGGCTTATTCCGAACTTTATTTCACCGATACCTTGTGGCCGGATTTCGGCGCGGACGCGCTCGACCAGGCCATCGCTTCTTATCGGGAACGCGAGCGCCGCTTCGGTCGCACCAGCGAGCAACTGACCGCCGCTGGCGATGTGGGGCAGCATGCTTAAAACCCGCATCGTCACAGCGGTTTTCCTGCTCGCCGGTTTGTCGTGCGCACTTTTCTTTTTTCCGCCCATGGCGTGGGTTGCGTGTTGCGCGCTGATCTGCGCGGTGGCGGCCTGGGAATGGGGCGCTTTGGCGGGGTGGGGCGGAAGGGCGCGAATCGCCTACGCGGCGATTTTGGGGGTCGCGTGTTTCGCGCTCGGTTTTCCCATGAGCATCGCCGAGGAATCCGCGCATGCCGTCCAATGGCTGTCCGGCGCGGAGATGAGGGCAGGGGGGGCTTTTCCGGAGGCATGGTTTTACGGCGTGTCGTTGCTCGAACTGCTCGCCGTGGTGTTCTGGCTGCTGGTCGTGCCGTTCTGGTTGCGGCACAAATGGCCCTTGCGCACGTGGAGCGCGGCGGCGGTCGGCGTGCTCGTGCTGCTGCCGTCCTCTTTCGTTTTCGTGCTGCTGCGGTACTTCGGCCCTGTCACCGTGCTCGCGGTGGCCGCGACGGTCTGGGTGGCCGATTCGGCGGCGTATTTTTCCGGGCGCGCCCTCGGCGGGAGAAAACTCGCGCCCAGTATCAGTCCGGGCAAGACATGGGCGGGGGCCGTCGGGGCCACGCTCGGGGTGATGCTGTATGGCAGCGCCGTCTTCATCGCGGCGGCGCGTGGCACCTCGGCTTCCGTGCTCGTGCCGCTGGTGTTGCTCCAGCCGCTTTTCATCGGCCTGAGCGCGCTGAGCATCGTCGGAGACCTTTTCGAGTCGCTCCTGAAGCGTCAGGCGGGTGTGAAGGACAGCAGCCATCTCCTGCCCGGCCATGGCGGCGTTCTCGACCGGATAGATAGTCTGACGTCGACCTTGCCGCTGGCCGGGTTGTTTTTGCTGGTATTTTATTTTTATTGATCTTTATCGTCATGTCAGTTCGCGGTCTCCAGCGTGTCGTCATCTTGGGTGCAACAGGTTCGGTCGGCACGAGCGCGCTCGATGTCATTTCCCGCCATGCGGATCGTTATTCGCTATTCGCCCTGACGGCGAACCGCGAGGCGGCGCGCCTTGCCCGGTTGTGCCTGCGCCATTCCCCGCGCTATGCGGTCATGGCGGACAAGGCGGCGGCGGAGAAGCTGCGGCATTTGTTGCGGGACGGAGCCTGCCAGACCCAGGTGCTCGACGGCGCGCAGGCACTGTGCGACGTGGCGCGGGAGCCGGATGTTCATACCGTGATCGCGGCTATCGTGGGCGCGGCAGGGCTGGAGCCGACGATGGCCGCCGTGCGCGCGGGCAAGAAGGTGCTGCTCGCCAACAAGGAAGCCCTGGTCATGGCGGGGCAGTTGTTCATGGACACGGTGGCATCGGCCAACGCCTGCCTGTTGCCGGTCGATAGCGAGCACAACGCGATATTCCAGTCGCTGCCCGGCGATTACCGTCGGGTGCCGACGGCGGCGGGCGTGCGCCGTATCGTGCTGACGGCCTCGGGCGGGCCGTTCCGCGGCACGCCGCTCGCGGAACTGGAAACCGTCTCGCCCGAGGATGCCTGCGCCCATCCGGTCTGGACGATGGGACGCAAGATTTCGGTCGATTCCGCAAGCATGATGAACAAGGGGCTGGAAGTGATCGAGGCCCATTGGTTGTTCGGCGTGCCCGCCAACCGGATCGAGATCGTCATTCATCCGCAGAGCATCATCCATTCCATGGTCGATTACGTCGATGGCTCGGTCATCGCCCACCTCGGCAACCCCGATATGCGCATCTCGCTCGCCCATGCCCTGGCCTGGCCGGAACGGATCGCCTCCGGCGTCAGCGCGCTCGACTTTTTCGGCATTGCTGCCTTAAGCTTCGAGCGTCCGGATTTTGCGCGTTTTCCGTGTCTCGGCCTGGCCTACCGGGCGCTCGAAACCGGCGGTTCCGCGCCCGCCACGCTCAACGCCGCCAACGAGGAAGCCGTGAAAGCATTTCTTGATCGCCGCCTGGGCTTCCGCCGCATCGGCGAAGTCATAGACGCCACGCTGGCGAAGGCCGCACAATACGGCGCGGCCAGCATCGAGGCCGTGCTGGAAGCCGACGCCCGCGCGCGCGAACTGGCCCGCATCGAAATCGAAAAGAGGAGTGCCGCATGAACTTCCTGTTGGACTATCTCATCCCCTTCCTGGTCGCCCTCGGGGTGTTGATCTTCATTCACGAACTCGGGCATTACTGGGTCGCGCGCTGGTGCGGCGTGAAGGTGTTGCGCTTTTCGATCGGGTTTGGCCGTCCGCTGCTCAAGTGGCGCATGGGGCCGGACGCTACCGAGTGGGTGCTGGCGGCGTTTCCGCTCGGCGGCTACGTCAAGATGCTCGACGAAACCGAAGGCGAGGTGGCGGCGGATGAATTGCACCGCGCTTTCAACCGCCAGCCGATCAGGCGGCGCGCCGCCATTGTCGCCGCCGGGCCGCTTTTCAACCTGCTGCTGGCGGTCGTCCTGTATTGGGCGCTCTTTGTGGCGGGCAGCAGCGAGTTGCGGCCATTCGTCGCGCCCACCGCTGCGCCGGAGAGCGTGGCGCGCACTGCGGGCGTGCGCGAGGGCGATCTGGTGCTGGAGGTCGACGGCGGCGAGGTGAAAAGCTGGCAAGACTTGCGTTGGGCCTTGCTGCGCCGTGCGATCGACCGCGACGAAGCGCGGCTGCTGGTGCGCACGGCGGAAGGCGGCAATGCCGTGCGGGCGCTCGATTTGAGCGGCTTTTCCATCGACGACGCAGGCAAGGAAGACCCCGTTGTCCTCATGGGGCTGCGGCCCTTGCCGTCCCCGCCGCTCATCGACGGTGTGGCGGAGGAGGGGGTCGCGGCCAGGGCCGGTTTGCAGAAGGGCGATGAAATCGTCGCCATTGACGGCAAGCCGGTGAGGTCGAGCCGCGATGTCGTGGAGATCGTGCGCGCCTCGCCCGGCGAGGCCCGGCTGTTCACCGTGCGCCGGGGCGGGGAAGAACGGGATGTCACGCTGGTGCCGGGCGAGAGGCGGGTCGAGGGCAGCGAGGTGCCCATCGGCTTCATCGGCGTGGGTTTCGATGTTTCGGCAATGTTCGCCACGGTGCGCTACGGCCCGGTCGACGCGCTGGCCCGCGCCTTGCGCCTGACCTGGGAGACGAGCGTGCTGAGCCTCAAATCCATCGGCCAGATGATCGTCGGCAACATTTCGCTGAAAAACGTCTCCGGGCCGCTCACGATTGCCGACTTCGCCGGAAAATCCGCCCAACTCGGGCTTGCACCCTTCGTCCGCTTCCTGGCACTCATCAGCATCAGCCTCGGTATACTCAATTTACTGCCGGTGCCCGTGCTCGACGGCGGCCATTTACTGTATTATGCTCTTGAATTTATCAAGGGCGGCGCGCTCTCCGGGCGTGCCGTGGAAGTCGGACAGCGGATCGGCCTGACGCTTCTTCTGATGCTCATGGCGTTTGCTCTTTTCAACGACATCAATCGTCTCGTTTCCTGAAAGATTACCCATGAATCGAAAGCACCTCACGGGGTTGATCGCGGCCCTTTTCGTTTCCGTTCCGGCCTGGGCGTTCAACCCCTTCGTGGTCAAGGACATCCGCGTTGAAGGCTTGCAGCGCACCGAGGCCGGGACAGTGTTCAACTATCTGCCGGTCAAGGTGGGCGATGTATTCGACGAGACGCGGGCGAGCGAAGCGATCCGTGCGCTCTTCGAGACGGGCTTCTTCCGGGACGTGCGCATCGAAACCGACAACGACGTGCTGGTCGTGGTGGTCGACGAACGTCCGGCGATTGCGAAGATCGACTTCGTGGGTATCAAGGATCTCGATACCGACGCGCTCCGGAAAGGCTTGCGCGATGTCGATCTGGCCGAGTCCCGCGCTTTCGACCGCGCGCTTCTCGACCGCGCCGAGCAGGAAATCAAGCGGCAATATCTGGCGCGCGGCAAGTACGGTGCCACCGTCACCACCACGGTCACGCCGCGCGAGCGCAACCGCGTCGACATCACGTTCAACGTCGATGAAGGCGATGTCGCGCGCATCAAGCAGATCAAGATCATCGGTGCCAGGGTGTTCGATGCCGACGACCTCGTCGACCTTTTCGAGCTTTCCACGCCGGGCTGGTTTACCTGGTACACCAAGAGCGACCAGTATTCCCGCCAGAAACTCGCCGCCGATCTCGAACGCCTGCGCTCGCATTACCTCGATCGCGGCTACCTCGACTTCGACATCGACTCCACCCAGGTTTCGATCACGCCGGACAAGAAAAGCATCTACATCACGATCAACCTCATGGAAGGCGAGCGTTACACCGTCACCGGCGTGCGTTATGCGGGCGACCTGATCTTGCCCGAGGCCGAATACCTGAAACTGACCGCCATCCATCCGGGCGAAATCTTCTCGCGCGAACGCCTGACCGAAACCACCAAGGCCGTCACCGACCGCCTCGGCAACGAGGGCTACGCCTTCGCCAACGTCAATGCCGCGCCGGAAATCGACAAGGAAAAACGCGAGGTCGCTTTCACCATCTACGTCGATCCGGGGCGCAAGGTCTATGTTCGCCGCATCAACCTGGCGGGCAACACCAAGACCCGCGACGAAGTCATCCGCCGCGAAATGCGCCAGATGGAAAGCGCCTGGTACGACGGCTCGGCGATCAACCGTTCGCGCGAGCGCATCGACCGGCTCGGCTTTTTCGATGAAGTCACGGTCGAGACGCCGCCCGTGCCGGGCGTGACCGACCAGGTCGACGTCAACTTCTCGGTCAAGGAACGGCGCACCGGCAACCTGATGCTCGGCATGGGTTATTCCACCTCGGAGAAGGCCGTGTTGCAGGCGTCCATTTCCGAACGCAATCTTTTCGGCTCCGGCAATACCGCGACTCTCACGTTCGACACCAGCAAGTCGGGCCGCACGTTCGCGTTCTCCTTCACCGACCCCTATTTCTCCGTCGATGGCATGAGCCTGGGGTGGGATGCCTATTACCGCACCTACGACCCGTCCGAAACCCTGTCGATTTCCCCCTACAAAATGGTGTCGGTCGGTAGCGGCCTGCGCGTGGGCTATCCGATTGCCGAGGACGACAGCATCAGCTTCGGCCTGGCCTTCGACCGCACCAAGATCACGACCTACGAGGACAGCACATGGCAATACAAGCAGTTCTGCAAGGACTTCGATTGCAGCAACCCCGAAACCGGCGTCGGTAACGTCAGCGTAAACAGCGTGGTGCTCAGCATGGGTTGGGGGCGTGACAGCCGCAACAGCTTCCTCTACCCGACCAAGGGCACCTACCAGCAAATCTATGGCGAAGTCGCCACGCGCCCCGGCGAGCTTCGCTACAGCAAGGTGACTTACCAGTTCCAGCACTGGATTCCGGTCGGCAGCATGCACGCACTGATGTTCAATACCGAAGTCGGCTGGGCCAAGGGATATGACAAGAAGCCCTTGCCGTTCTACAAGAACTTCTATCTTGGCGGCATCGGCTCGGTGCGCGGCTACGAAGCGAGTTCGCTCGGCCCGAAGGATGAAAACGAAGACGCCATTGGCGGCACGCGCAAATTCGTCGCCAATCTCGAATTCTTCTTCCCGATGCCAGGCTCGGGGCGCGACCGCTCGTTCCGGTTCTCGACCTTCGTCGATGCCGGGTATGTCTGGGGCGAAGTCTGGGGCGAAGACCAGAAAACGCACCAGAAAACGCGCAAGCAGGAGCGCGTCAAGGGCAGCGATTTGCGTTACAGTGCTGGCCTGGCGTTAACATGGAACGCACCGATTGGCCCGCTCAAGTTCAGCCTGGGCTACCCGCTGAAGAAGAAAGAGGGCGACAAGACCCGTCCCTTCGACTTCGTGATGGGCGCTACATTCTGAATGCGAGCCGCATTTGATCTACAACGTCTTCTGGAGACACACGTGAAAGTTCGTACCTTCTCCGTGCTTGCCTTGGCCTTGATGGGCGCTACACAAATGGCTTTCGCGGACACCAAGATCGGTTTTGTCAATTCCGAGCGGGTCATGCGCGAGGCCGCCCCGGCAATGCGCGCCCAACAGCGCATCGAAAAGGAATTCGCCAAGCGCGACCAGGAATTGCAGCGCATGGCCAAGGATCTGGACGCGCTCCAGAAGGCCCTGGAAGGCGAGAACACCAAGATTGCCGAAGCCGAGCGCCGCAACAAGGAGCGTGCCCTCAGCGATCTCAGCCGCGACTTCCAGCGCAAACAGCGCGAATTCCGTGAAGACCTGAACCAGCGTCGCAACGAGGAACTCGCCTCGGTGCTCGAAAAGGCCAACCAGGCCATCAAGCAGATCGCCGAGAACGAAAAATACGACCTCATCCTCCAGGACACGGTTTACGCGAACCCGCGCATCGACATCACGGACAAGGTGGTCAAGGCTTTGTCCGACGCCAAGTAAGGCCGCCGACCGACGATGCCGCGAATCGACGAGCTGGTTGCCCAACTCGGGGGAGAATTGGTCGGAGACGGCAGCGTGCGCCTGCACAGGGTGGCGACGCTCGAACAGGCGGGCGAGGGCGATCTGGCCTTCCTGGCCAATCCGAAATATCTCGGACAACTCAAGACCAGCCTTGCCGCGGCCTTCATCGTCGGCCCTGCGCATCGGGACGCAGCCGGGGATCGCCCCTGCATCGTTACCGCCGATCCCTATCTCTATTTCGCGCGCGCCTCCCGGTTCTTCAACCCCGCGCCGCCGGTCGTGCCCGGCGTGCATCCGCGCGCCTCGGTGCGTTGCGCGGTGCCGCCCACGGTGGCAATAGAAGCCGGTGCCGTGGTGGAGGAGGGCGCGGTGATCGGCGAAGGGGTGTCGATTGGTGCCAACAGCTATGTCGGGCGCGGCGCGCGGATCGGGCGCGGCACGCGCCTGGCCCCGAACGTCACCGTCTATGCCGATTGCGTGCTCGGCGCGGACTGCATCGTCCATGCGGGCGCGGTGATCGGTGCCGACGGCTTCGGCTTCGCCCGGGAACCCTCGGGAGCCTGGGTCAAAATCCCGCAGATCGGCAGGGTCGTGATCGGCGACGATGTCGAAATCGGTGCCAACACCTCGATCGACCGGGGCGTCATGGATGACACCGTAATCGGCAACGGCGTCAAGCTCGACAACCAGATACAAGTCGCCCACAACGTCCACATCGGCGAACACACCGTGATGGCGGGCAGTTCCGGCATCGCGGGCAGTGCCCGGATCGGTGCGCGCTGCATTATCGGCGGCCAGGTCGGGATCGTCGGCCATATATCCATCGTCGACGACGTGGTAATCTCGGGCCGCACCCTGGTATCCAAGTCGATCAGGAAACGGGGCGTCTATACAGGAGGCTTGCCGCAGCAGACACACGCCGAATGGGTAAAAAACTTTGCCCATCTCCGCCATCTGGACGCGCTTGCCAATAAAATACGCCTTCTCGAACAGCGCCTGCAACAACAGGAAGAAGCAAAGGAAAATACTGAACATCATGCTGATGAACATTGACGAAATCCGTCGTTACCTGCCGCATCGCTACCCCTTCCTGCTGGTCGACCGGGTGCTCGAAATCCAGGACGGACGCATCCTCGCCATCAAGAACGTCACCGTCAACGAACCCTTCTTTCCGGGGCATTTCCCCCATCATCCGGTCATGCCGGGCGTGCTCATCATCGAAGCCATGGCCCAGGTCGCCGCGCTGCTGTCGTGCAAGACCGAGGACGTCATCCCCACCGAGGATTCCGTGGTGCTTTTCGCCGGCATCGACAATGCCCGTTTCAAGCGCCAGGTCGTGCCCGGCGACCAGATACTGTTCGAGGTTCGGCTCGCGCAAAGCAAACGCGGCATCTACAAGTACAAGGGCATCGCCCGCGTCGACGGCGCGATAGCCGTCGAAGCCGACCTGATGTGCGCACTCAGGATCAAGCCATGATTCATGCGACGGCCATTGTTCATCCCGGCGCGAAAATCGGCAGCGGTGTCGAGATCGGCCCGTATTCGGTCATCGGCGAACACGTCGAAATCGGCGACGGCACCTGGATCGGGCCGCACGTCGTGATTGATGGCCGAACCCGCATCGGGCGCGACAACCGCATTTTTCCGTTCTGTTCGCTCGGGGGTATACCGCAGGACAAAAAATACGACGGTGAGCCAACCCTGCTCGAAATCGGCGACCGCAACACGATCCGCGAGTCCTGCACCTTCAGCATCGGCACCGTCCAGGATACGGGCGTTACCCGCATCGGCAACGACAACTGGATCATGGCCTACGCGCATATCGCGCACGACTGCTTGGTCGGCGACCACACCATCTTCGCCAACAATGCCTCGCTCGCGGGCCATGCCCAGGTGGGCGACTGGGCGATCCTCAGCGGCTTTTCCGGCGTACACCAATTCGTCCGCGTCGGCGCGCACAGCTTTTGCGGCGCGTGCGCCCTGCTTCTCCAGGATTTGCCGCCCTACGTCACCGTGGCGGGCAGTCCCGCCGCGCCGCACGGCATCAACAGCGAAGGATTGCGCCGCCGGGGCTTCACGCCCGAAGCCATCAGCGCCATCAAGAAGGCTTACCGCATCCTCTACCGCAGCGGCCTTCCCCTTGCGGATGCGCGCGAAAAAATCGACGCCCTTGCCGCCGAACATGCCGAAGTCCGGCCTTTCGCCGACTTCATCAGCGCCTCGGGGCGCGGTCTGGTGCGCTGACATGACGCTTACGATTGCCATCGTGGCCGGGGAATCTTCAGGCGACCTGCTGGCCGCCCACCTGATTCGCGCCCTCCGCGAGCATTTCCCCGACGCGCGTTTCTATGGCATCGGCGGCCCCAAAATGCAGGCCGAAGGGTTTGAGGCGCTCTGGCCCGCGGAACTGCTCGCGGTCAATGGCTACACGGACGCCTTGGGACGCATCAAATCCCTGTCCGGCATCCGGCGCAAACTGCTGCGGGACATCCGGCGCACCCGGCCATCCGCCTTCATTGGCGTCGATGCTCCCGACTTCAACCTGTGGCTGGAAGCAAAAATCAAGAAAGAAGGCATCCCGGCCATCCACTTCGTCAGCCCCTCCATCTGGGCCTGGCGCGGCAAGCGGATCAAAACGATCGCGCACGCGGTGACGCACATGCTGTGTCTGTTCCCGTTCGAGATGCCCCTCTACGAGCGCGCGGGCATTCCGGCAACTTACGTCGGCCACCCGCTCGCCGACGTCCTGCCCATGGAACCCAAGCGCCTGGCCGCGCGCGAGCGCCTGGATCTGCCCGCCGATGCCACCGTGGTGGCCCTCCTGCCGGGCAGCCGCCAGTCCGAAGTCAGCAACCTGGCCGACGTTTTCATTGCCACGGCGGAAGTCCTCATCCGCCGCAGACCGAACGCCATCTTCCTGGTACCGCTGGTGACGCGCGAAACGCGCGAAATCTTCACCGAAGCTCTCCACAGCCGGGAATCCGCGGAAGAACTGCCGTTGCGGCTCCTCTTCGGCCACGCCGTCGACGCCATGACCGCCGCCGACGCGGTGCTGGTCGCCAGCGGAACCGCCTGCCTCGAAGCGGCGCTCCTCAAACGGCCCATGGTGATCTGCTACCGCATGGGCAAATGGCAATTCCGCCTGGTGAAGCGCATGGCCTACCTGCCTTGGGTCGGCCTGCCCAACATCCTGCTCAACGAACTCGTCGTGCCCGAACTCCTCCAGGACGACGCCACCCCCGATGCCCTGGCCGACGCCCTCGACCGCTGGCTGGGCGACGCGGACGCCTGCGCGGCCCTGGCCGAACGCTTCACCGCCCTGCACACGGAATTGCGCCGGGGCACGGCGGAACGGGCGGCAGCCGTCATCCTCTCCTACTTGCAGGATGCCGCGTCCGAACCGGAAGATGCGACGTCGACGCCGGAATCGCAGGACACCCCTTCCGACGAATCGCAGGATGCGCCATCCGGCGGGCCGCAAGACGCGGCACCGACATCGCAAGGCGCGGCCATTGAACCGCAAGACACCGCATCCGAATCCGGGGCACCCGGAAACGGGGATGGCTGAAAAACACCTCTGTGGCGTCGACGAAGCCGGGCGCGGCCCCCTGTGCGGCCCGGTCGTCGCTGCCGCCGTCATCCTCGACCCCGCGCGCCCCATCGAAGGGCTGGCCGACTCCAAAAAACTCAGCGCCCGCACGCGCGAACGCCTGGCGGCCCTGATCCGGGAGCGCGCCCTGGCCTGGGGCATCGCCGAAGCCACGCCGGAAGAAATCGACCGCCTCAACATCCTGCGTGCCAGCCTGCTGGCCATGCAACGCGCCGTCGAAACCTTGCGGATCGCCCCCGACGAAGTCCTGATCGACGGCAACCGTTGCCCGGAGCTTTCCTTTCCCGTGCGCGCCATCATCGGCGGCGATGCGCTGGAGCCTGCCATCTCCGCCGCCTCCATCCTCGCCAAAACCGCGCGCGACGCCCACATGCGCGAACTCGACCGCCTGCATCCTCAACTCGGACTCGACCGCCACAAAGGCTACCCGACCGCGGAGCACCTCGCGGCTATCCAGCGCCATGGCATCCCGGACTTCTACCGTAAAAGTTTCGCCCCCGTGCGCCGCCTCCTCGCCCAGGCACCGCTTTGGGCCGATGCGGACACTGCCTGAAAAAAGCCGGGGAGGGCGGCGAACATGCGGTTTCACCATCTGGCGCTTTTCCTGCATCTCACGGGGGTCGCGCTCTGGGTGGGCGGCATGGTATTCATCCGCGTCTGCCTGCCTTCCCCGACGCTCACCGTCGCGCAATGGGCCGAGACGCTGGAACACTTCTTCCCCCTGTCATGGACATCCATCGCCCTCATCGTCATCACGGGCGGCTTCATGCTGATCGCGGTCGGCTATGCCCACGCCCCGCCGGGCTGGATCATCATGACAATCCTCGGCACGATCATGATTGCGGTATACGCCTCGGCCTGGTTCAGCCCCTGGACGATGCTGCGCGCGGCGCTGGCGAAAGGCGCGCTGGCACAGGCGCAGGCACGCGAAGCGATGCGGCGCATCAACAAACGCCTGGACATCGTTCTCGTGCTCGCTACCCTGACATCCGTCGTCGCAACACTCGGGCTGGCCCTGTGAGCGCCGCGCGCCTTGCCTTCCTCGCCTCGCGCGACAATCCCCGCATCAAACGGCTGGCGGCACTCGCCTGCAATGCGCGCGCGCGGCGCGAATACGGACAAACCCTGCTCGACGGCGTCCACCTCATCGACTGCGCGCTCGCCGCCAAAGTGCCATTGCGGGAAGTCTGCGTTTCGGAAAGCGGACGGCAACGCATCGAGATCGCCGCCTTGCTCGCCCGCCTGCCCGACGACCTGCCCCTGCTTTGCGTGCCCGACGCGCTTTTCTCGCGCCTCAGCCCGGTCGACACCCCGACGGGCATCCTCGCCAGCATCGCCCTGCCGCCCCCCGTGCCGCCACGGGCGGATCATGCCTCGCTCGTCATTCTCGACGCCATCCAGGATCCCGGCAACCTCGGCACCCTCCTGCGCACCGCCGCCGCCGTGGGCATCGAAACAGTCTGGCTTACGCCTGGTGCCGCCCTGGCCTGGGCACCGAAAACACTGCGTGCCGGCATGGGCGCGCATTTCCGCCTGCGCATCAGCGAACAGGTCGATGCCCTGGCGAGCCTTGCCGACTATGGCAGTAAAGTCGTGGCGACGGGCATGGGCGACACCGCCAGGCCGCTTTTCGACATCGACCTGCGCGGCCCGCGCGCGTGGATTTTCGGTGCCGAAGGGCAGGGCGTCTCGCCCGCCCTGCTGGAGCGCGCCGACGAAATCGTCTGCATTCCCATGGCGGAGGGCATCGAATCGCTCAACGTCGGTGCCGCCGCCGCCGTGTGCCTGTTCGAGCAATCGCGGCAGCGCCGGGGCTGAAAATCATTCGGGTAGACAGACTCGAAAATCCATGACAATCTTTTTCCCGCCATGTGTCCGCCCGTGCTGTCGGTATTATCATGGGCGACATGATGCCCGGCGAGATGGTCGGGCGTTTTCATGTTTGCATGCCGCCGTCAGCAGAAAAAGCGTAAAGCAAATCGGTTTCGGCACTTTTGCGGCGGTACCCCGAGGAGATAATCATGTTTCATGCGGAACGACTCGTTTTCGACCTGCGTCGCGGTTTGCCGGTGGTTCTGCGCGATACGGCTGACGAAGCCGTGTATCTGGTCGCGCCGGTCGAAGGTGTAAATGCTGCCGCGCTGGCGGATGCCGCCGCGAAAAGCGATGCCGTACCGACGCAGGTCTTGTCGTTCCATCGTCTGGCGAGCCTGGGCATCGCCTGCGACGGTATCGGCGCGTGCCTATCCTTTGCCAGCCTGCCAAACGCGGAGGAAGTCTTGCGCCATGCACTCACGCGCGGCGCTCGCCTGCCGTCGGCGCTTGCGCCGCTGAACGATGCCGGGCGTGCGGCCTTGCTCTTGATGCAGCGGGCACAGTTGATTCCGTCTGCACTCGTTTTCGCGGCCACCCAAGCGCGGCGCGATGCTATCGCGCGGTTGTATACGGAGGGGGAGTTATTGGCATCGTCGATCACGGCGGTAATCGACCTGTGCGAAGGCGGGCCGGGCAGGGTGGATCGGGTGAGCGAAGCGAGAGTGCCTTTGTCCGGCTTGGGCGATGCGCACCTCATCGTATTCCGCGAAGAAAATGGCAGCCGCGAACATGTCGCGGTTTTGCTTGGCGAACGCGGAAACTGGCCTGTAGACGTGCCGGTGCGGGTGCATTCCGCCTGCCTGACCGGCGATTTGTTCGGCAGTCAGCGTTGCGATTGCGGCGCGCAATTGCGCAACAGCCTGCGCACGATCCGCGAACTGGGCGGCGGTGTTGTGCTTTATCTCGCCCAGGAAGGACGGGGCATTGGCCTTGCCAACAAACTGCGCGCCTACTGCCTGCAAGACGATGGACTCGACACCATCGATGCCGATCAGGTCATTGGCTTTGGCAAGGATGAGCGCGATTATCGCGCCGCGCACGAAATGCTCGCTGCGCTCGGCATTTCCCGCATCGAACTCCTGACCAATAATCCGGAAAAAGTCCGTGCGCTGCGCGAGGCCGGTATCGACATCGTCCGGCGTCGCGGCCTTTTCGGGCAACTGACAGACCAGAACCGCGATTACCTGCGTACCAAGGCGAACCGTCACGGGCATTTGCTTGAAGAACTGCTGGCGGAGGCGGTTCATCGTTGATGGGTGTCTTCATAGCCAAAAAAATTGCTACTGAACGGGCGAGGTCAACATCATAATGCCGTCGCCGGGCGCGGCGCTGAAAGAAGGCTCGGGCACTTCAAAAGGAAACGGCGGCTCACTTCACATGAGCCGCCGTTTCCTGATACGTGCGGGCTGCCCCCGCTTTCTCCATCCGCCCGGAATGACTGAACGGCTACATCCCTTGGTAAATCGGCCCTTCGCCACCCTGCGGCGTTACCCAGTCGATATTCTGCTTCGGGTCTTTGATGTCACAGGTCTTGCAGTGCAGGCAGTTCTGGCTGTTGATCTGCAAGCGCGGCTTGCCCTCCTCGCCCTCGCGCACGATTTCGTACACCCCGGCAGGGCAATACCGCTGTTCGGGCGAATCGAACACTTCCAGATTGATGGCGATGGCCACTTCGGGGTCTTTCAGCCGCAGGTGGCAGGGCTGGTCTTCCTCGTGGTTGGTGTTGGAGAGGAAAACCGATGACAGGCGGTCGAACGTGAGCACCCCGTCGGGTTTGGGGTAGTCGATGGGCTTGCATTCCGCTGCCGGCTTGAGTTTGTCGTGGTCGCTGTAGTTGCGCAGCGTCCATGGCCCCTTGCCGAAAAAGAGTTTTTGATCCGCGCCGAACAATGTGGAGCCGAACCAGAAGGATTTCTTCATCATCGGCTTGAAGTTGCGCGTTTTGTAAAGTTCGGCGTAGAGCCAGGATTCGCGGAAGGCGACCGGGAAGGCGGTCAGGGCGTCGCGCTGGCGGCCAGCGGCAATGGCGTCGAACGCGGCTTCCGCCGCCAGCGCGCCGGATTTGATGGCGGTGTGGTTGCCCTTGATCCGCGCGGCGTTGAGGAAACCGGCATCGTCGCCGATCAGGGCACCGCCGGGGAATGCCAGCCGGGGCAGGCTCTGGATGTTGCCGGTGGCAATGGCGCGCGCGCCATAGGCCAGGCGCTTGCCGCCTTCGAGGAATTTGCGAATCTCGGGGTGGGTTTTGTGGCGTTGCATTTCCTCGAATGGCGAGAGGAAAGGATTGGTGTAATTGAGGCCCACCACGAAGCCGATTTCGATGAGGTTTTCTTCGAGGTGGTAGAGGAAGGCTCCGCCATAGACGTCGCTGGCGAGCGGCCAGCCCGCCGTGTGTACGACCAGTCCGGGCCGGTGATTGGCGACCGGCACTTCCCATAGTTCCTTGATGCCGATGCCGTAAGTCTGCGGGTCGGTGCCTTCGCGCAGGTTGTACCGGGCTTCGAGGCGCTTGCCCAGGTGCCCGCGACAGCCTTCGGCGAAAAGCGTGTACTTTGCGATCAGTTCCATGCCCGGCTGGTAATTCGGGCCTTGCGTCCCGTCGCGGCTCACGCCCATGTCGCCGGTGACGACACCCTTGACCGCGCCACTTTCGTCATACAGTACGTCCGCGCCCGCAAAGCCCGGATAGACTTCCACGCCCAATGCCTCGGCCTGTTCGCCAAGCCATTTGGTGACGTTGCCCATGCGCACGATATAGTTGCCGTGATTGTCGAAACAGTCCGGCAGGACGGCATTGGGAAAGAGGTAAGCCCTTGTTTCGGTGAGATACATTACGCGGTCTTCGGTCACCGGCGTAATGAGCGGGGCACCACGGTCTTTCCAGTCCGGGAAAAGCTCCGCAATGGATTTGGGATCGACCACCGCGCCCGATAAGGTGTGCGCGCCGATTTCCGCGCCTTTTTCGATCAGGCATACCGAGATTTCCTGATTGCGCTCGGCGGCGAGTTGTTTGAGCCTGATTGCCGCCCCCAGTCCCGCCGGGCCGCCGCCCACGATCAGGACATCGAATTCCATTGATTCGCGTTCCATCCCTTTCTCCTTTTTGGCTTTGCGCTACCTTCCTGCGGTATGCGTCATTGGTGTACGAGCTGCTTCGAGATTTGCCCGCTTACGGCGACTAGTTTAATACGAGAAAACAGGTTTAGCGCCTCTGTATAGCGGCAAATCGGGCCTGTAACGATAAAAAAATCCACCTGTTGAAACCGTCCGGGAAATTCGCAAAAGGGAAGGTTGCCGCAAACGCCATGGCAAAAGCATCCGGCGCGGGGGCGGGTATAATTTGCGGCCTTTCCGTCCGCCGTTCGCGCCTGCCTTCCTGACCAACATGCACCGGATTCTCGAATTTCGCGGCGCGCCCGCGTTCTCTCCTTCCCGCCTCGCCCGCCTGGGCCGCGATCTCGCCCTGGAATTGCCCACCCTCCGGCACATCACAGCGGAATACTGGTACTTCATCGAGGTTCGGGAGGCTCTTTCCGCCGAAGAAGAAGCCCGGCTCGGCGAATTGCTCGATGCCCGCGCGCGGGGGGGGGAGGATCTCCCCGCCGGAACGCTGCGCCTGGTCACGCCACGGCCCGGCACCATTTCGCCTTGGTCGTCGAAGGCGACCGACATCGCCCGGCAGTGCGGTTTCGACAAAGTGCTGCG
>JAISNX010000048.1 GCA_031276015.1 Azoarcus sp. | reverse complement strand
CGGGCTTTGGCGCTCTCACCCTGTGGTGGGGGCTGGCGGTCTGGTTCGCGCTGCCCGTCGACCTGCCGGGTCTGTCCCTGCCTGCGCTGGCCCTGCTGCATATCGGCCCGCCCGTGTCGGTAGTGGCGGTGTGGTCTCTGGGCAAGGGCGCGTTGGCATGGCGGGCGCGGAGAAAGGCGGACAGAGCCGCCCAAGCCGCCGCGCAAGAGGAACCGGCGCGGCGCGAGGCCGAGCGCACCGCACAGGCGGCGGCGCTGCGAGCGCACCGGGCGTATCTGGAATGCCGCTCGATTTTCCTGGAACTTGCCAGCGCCCCGGACTGGCTCGGTAGTGCGGCACCGTCCTGGCATCGCTTCCCGCGGGATGCAAAAACCCTGCGCGGGGCGGGCCGCGAGGCGGCGCTGAAACCCGGACTGCGGCAGGTGTTCGAGGCGGTGTTCCTGCAAAGCGCGGCCATTGCCTGGCTGCCGGTCTATGTGGCGGGCCATGAGAAGCAACAGAGGCAACGGGAATGGGTGAGAAGCGCCTGGCGGGAAGCGGCAGCGGCCTGCTGCGAGGAGGATCCGCCCTTGCCCGATTGCCGGAGTCTGCCCGGTTCGGGGCCGCTCGCCGCCCGCGTGATGGCGCTCTTCGACGAGGATCCGGACTTGCCCGCGCTGGTCTTGCTGGGCATGGATTCGCCCCTGAGTGAAGCGCCGGACGGGCAAGCAGGCATCCACCCCGGCCATGCCGTGGCGCTCGTGGTGTTGAGCCGTCCGGGACTGGTCGCGCGCGAGGTGGACGAAGCCGACCTTGCCCGACAGCTGGCCGACCCGAACTTGCCGTATTGGGAACACGAGCGCATCCGGCACGCAGCGGAGCACGCCGCGACAGGGCCGTCCTGGGGCAAGGTGCCCTGGACGCTGCAAGCGGACTTCTGCGGCCTGGAGCCGTTCGCGGTGCTCCATCGCCCGGATTCGGTGCACTGGCGGGACGGAGACGCGCCCGACGCGCAAGTGAAGCCGCTACAGGCGGCGATAGAGACCGCCGCGATCCATGCCGCGCTACGCGAGCCGCCGACCGGTGATAGCGAGACAAGGAAAGACGACAAAGCGTCGGACAAACCGGAAACCGAACCGGAACCGCTGGACGTGGGCTGGCTCACGCACAACAGCGGCGGCATGGCCGACCCGCTTGCCGCCGACCGTCTCGTGTGCGTCCTGCGCGTCCTGAACGGACTCGGCTGCGAACTGAATGTCGCACAAGCGACGGGCAATCTGCTCGTCGAGCACGGCGACGTGGGCGCGGCGGCCAGCGTGCTGATGCTGGCCGAGGCGCTGATCCGCGCGGCGCAACTGCAAAAGCCCGTGCTGCTGGCCGAATTCCGCGACAGCACGCTCGACATCGGCGTGACGCGGGCGAGCACCGCGATTCAGGGTGTCCCACCAACCACGATCCAGGCAAACGAATCGAATCATGAGTATTTTCAGGCAAGGCGGCGGCAGCCCTTCAACAACCGGTACACGCATCCGGAAAACCTCGCTGCCCGTGATTCCCGCGAAACCGCCGGTCAGTGCGGGTAGTCGCCACCATGTGGATTGCCACGGCCCTTCGGCCCTCGCAATGACGGGGCGGGAGATTCGTCATTGCGAGGCGTGAAGCGCCGTGGCAATCCATGTGCCCGTGATTCCCGCAAAACCGCCGGTCAGTACGGGTAATCGTCGCTGCGTGGATTGCCACGGGCCTGCGGCCCTTGCAATGACGGGGTGGGAGATTCGTCATTGCGAGGCGCGAAGCGCCGCGGCAATCCATATACCCGTGATTCCCGCAAAACCGCCCGCCAGTGCGGGCAGTCGCCGCCGCGTGGATTACCACGAGCCTTCGGCCCTCGCAATGACGGGGCGGGAGATTCGTCATTGCGAGGCGTGAAGCGCCGTGGCAATCCATGTGCCCGTGATTCCCGCAAAACCGCCCGCCAGTGCGGGTAGTTGCCGCCGTGTGGATTGCCACGCTTCGCTCGCAATGACGATAACTTAATCAGCGTTTCCTGCGGTGGCGGTCGGTGGTATTCAATCGAAGATGTCCTGGATGGCGTCGACCACCATGCCGGTGCCGAGCGCGATGAGCAGAATATCGCTCGCCACGCGCACATAGCGATGCCCGTGGGGCGGTGGCGGCAGTTCGAGGAGCAGCGGTGCGGGTAAGTCGTAATAAATCACCGTGCGCGGCAACGCCCGTCCCCGCGACCAGGCGCGCGCGCCGGATACGCAACGCGAACCGCGACGGGTGACTCCGGGTGGGCAATGTTGTCTACCGTATTCGCGCAGGAAATATTCATGGGCGTTGCGGCGGTGCTGGTCTCCAAAATGCGCCACTCTCGGCGGCGGCGCGGGATGGCGACGGGCTTCGCGTCGCGGAGGTTCGGCACGGCGCGGCTGCGGCCTGGTTTGAGCGCGCGGCGGTTCGGCACGGCGCGGCGGCGATTTGGCTTGAGAGCGCGGCGGTTCGGCACGATGCGACTGCGAACGGTGATCGCGGTCTCTTCTGTCGTGATCGGGCGGCGCGGCCAGCACTGAGGCGCTGGCGAACGTGCCGACGGCCAGCAATATGCCCAGCAAGGCACGTGAGGACATGCGATGTTCCATGGTTTGTTCTCCTGGTGGTTGCTTGCCCGCGTCGGTGGCTGTGCACCTCGGCGGGTGGTGGTGAAAGTCGGCATCACTGTAGCGCGCCTGTCTGGGCGCGTCTTGTCGCGCGTGTATCGGCGAGTATTCGTTTGTAGGTTTTTTGCGCGCGTCGGGTGCTTGCTGCTTTTCTACGCCATCTTGCGTATTCCTCCGGCGCGAGGCTCTGCCTACATTTGAGCGCGTGGCGCGAAGTGCGCGCCGTTCATCCGGGAGACTTTCATGCAATCTCGTCGCAGCTTCATCAAGGTTTGTATCCTTTCCGCTTCCATCGCCGCCATGGGCGCGCCGTCCGGCGCACTGGCCGCCGATACGATCAAGGTCGGCGTGCTGCATTCGCTCTCCGGGACAATGGCGATTTCCGAGACCGCGCTCAAGAACACGGCGCTGATGGCCATTGAGGAAATCAACGCCAGCGGCGGCGTGCTCGGCAAGAAACTCGAACCCGTGGTGGTCGATCCGGCCTCCGACTGGCCGCTCTTTGCCGAAAAGGCACGCCAGCTCATCGCGCAGGACAAGGTCGCGGCGGTGTTCGGCTGCTGGACGTCCGTTTCGCGCAAATCGGTCAATCCGGTTTTCAAGGAACTCAATGGCTTGCTGTTCTACCCGGTGCAATACGAGGGCGAGGAGCTGGAAAAGAATGTGTTCTATACCGGGGCCGCGCCCAACCAGCAGGCCATTCCCGCCGTGGAATACCTGATGAGCGAGGAAGGCGGCGGCGCGAAGCGTTTCGTGCTGCTCGGCACCGACTATGTGTATCCGCGCACGACCAACAAAATCCTGCGCGCCTTCCTCAAGAGCAAGGGCGTGGCGGAGGCCGATATTCTGGAAACCTACACGCCGTTCGGGCACAGCGACTATCAGACCATCATCGCGGACATCAAGAAGTTTGCTTCGGCGGGCAAAAAGACGGCGGTCGTGTCCACCATCAACGGCGATTCCAACGTGCCTTTCTACAAGGAACTGGGCAATGCCGGGCTGAAGGCGACCGACGTGCCGGTGGTGGCCTTCTCGGTCGGCGAGGAGGAACTGCGCGGCGTCGATACCAAGCCGCTGGTCGGGCATCTGGCGTCGTGGAATTACTTCATGTCGCTCAAGAACCCGCAAAACGAGACTTTCATCGGCAAGTACAAGGCGTGGGCGAAGAAAAACGGCGTGCCCAACGCGGATAGCGTCGTCACCAACGATCCGATGGAAGCCACCTACGTCGGCCTTCACATCTGGAAGCAGGCGGTGGAAAAGGCTGGATCCACCGATACCGACAAGGTCATCGCGGCGCTTTCCGGCCAGACTTTCAAATCGCCCTCGGGCTTCACCCTGACCATGGACAAGACCAACCACCATCTGCACAAGCCCGTGTTCATCGGCGAAGTACGGGCCGACGGCCAGTTCGATGTGGTGTGGAAAACCAAGGCACCGATCCGCGCCCAGCCCTGGAGTCCCTTCATCCCCGGCAACGAGAGCAAGCAGGGGCTTTGAGCGCCTGCCGGAATGGGCGGCCATATGATGAATCGCAAGAGCCGGTCTTTTCTCCGTGCCATCCTTTCTTTCGCCTGGCGGGAGAAGGGACGGCGAGCGGCGTGGCGGATGCGCCTTGCGGCGATGGCCTGCCTGGCGTGCATGAGCCTGTCCGCGCAGGCTGTGCTGGGGCCTGGCGTATTGGCCGGTTTCGCCGGTGATTTCTCCAGCCGCATCGCGGCCATCGAGGCGCTGGGGGTCGAGGGCGGCGAGACGGCGCGGCGCGTGCTCGACGCGCTGGAGGCGGGGCGTCTCGGCGTGATCGGGGAGCGGGTCGTCATCGTCGGGGAAGAAGGTGTGTGCGATGCCGCCAGCGGCGAGGCGCTGCCCGATGTGCCCGAAACCCCGGTCGAGACCGTCACGGTCAACAATCGCGTCCGCCGCGCCTTGGCAAATGCCCGCGCGGCGTTCGCGTTGGGCGGGGAAGACGCGGCGGCGCGTCTGGCGGCGGCCCATACCTTGGGCGAAGCGGCCTCGCCCGCCTGGCTGCCGCTTTTCGAGCGCGCCCTGGCCGGGGAGAAGGATGAAGCCGTGCGCGGCGCGCTCGTGCTGGCGGCGGCGAGGGTGAATCTATCGAGCGCCGATCCCGCCGTGCGGCGGCAGGCGGCGCAGGATTTGGGCGTGTCGCCGGATGCCGCAGTGCGCAATCTGCTCGCGGGTCTGCTGGCGAAAAGCGGGGAGGGAACGGCGGCGGCCTGGGTCGAGCCGGATGCGGGAGTGCGCGAAGCGGCGGCGGCGTCGCTGCGCGCCATCGACCGCCGCATCGCGCTCGCCGAAACGGCGGGGACGGTGTTTACCGGCCTGTCGCTGGGTTCCATCCTGCTCCTGGCCGCGCTCGGGCTGGCGATCACCTACGGCGTGATGGGCGTCATCAACATGGCGCACGGCGAATTGCTGATGATCGGTGCCTATGCCACCTTCGTCGTGCAAGGCGTGTTCCGGCAATACTTCCCCGAATGGATCGACGCCTACATCATCGCGGCGATTCCCGTGGCCTTCCTCGCCGCCGCGCTGACCGGCGTGGCGATGGAGCGCCTGGTGTTGCGCCACCTGTACGGCAGGCCGCTGGAGAGCCTGCTGGCGACCTGGGGTCTCTCGCTGGTGCTGATCCAGGCGGCGCGCGTCACCTTCGGCCCGCAAAACCTGGAACTCGCCAATCCGGGCTGGATGTCCGGCGGCCTCGGCCTGGCCGCGGGCGTCGTGCTGCCGTTCAATCGTATCGTCATCGTCTTCTTCGCCGCCCTGGTGCTTCTCCTCATCTGGCTGACGATGCAGAAAACGCGGCTCGGCATGTTCGTGCGCGCCGTCACGCAGAACCGCGCCATGGCCGGGTGCGTGGGCGTGCCCACGGCGCGGGTGGATACGCTCGCCTTCGCCATCGGTGCCGGTGTGGCCGGGCTGGGCGGCGCGGCGCTGTCGCAGATCGCCAACGTCGGCCCCGCGATGGGGCAAGGCTACATCGTCGATGCCTTCATGGTGGTCGTGCTGGGCGGTGTCGGACAACTGGCCGGCGCGGTGTGGGCGGCGCTCGGCCTGGGGATCGTCTCCAAATTCCTGGAAGGTCTGGCGGGCGCGGTGATTGCCAAAATTCTCGTGCTGCTCTTCATCATCATATTCATCCAGAAACGGCCACAGGGCATTTTCGCCCTCAAGGGGCGCTTCGCGGACGATTGATTCCGACGCGCCGATTTCGACACGAACACGGAGGCGCACACATGCGCACCCCACTGAGCCTCAGATGCCTGCAAAGCCTGCCGCGCGGCGGCTGGATCGCGCTGGCGGCATTCGCCGCCGTGGCCTGGATCGGCGTCCCGCTGGCGCATCTCGCCTTGCCCGAGGGCCACCCGCTGCACATCCCGGCCTACACCGTGAGCCTTTCCGGCAAGATTCTGTGCTACATGACAGTGGCCGTCGCCATGGATCTCGTCTGGGGCGTCGCGGGCGTCCTCAGCCTCGGGCACGGGCTTTTCTTCGCGCTCGGCGGCTACGCCTTCGGCATGTACCTGATGCGACAGATCGGGCGCGACGGCAGCTATGGCGCGGACTTGCCCGACTTCATGGTGTTTCTCGACTGGAAAGAACTGCCGTGGTACTGGATCGGGTCGGACGCCTTCCTGTGGGCGGCCTTCCTCGCCATGGCCCTGCCCGGCGCGGTGGCATTCGTATTCGGCTGGTTCGCCTTCCGCTCGCGGATCAAGGGCGTGTACTTCTCTATCATCACCCAGGCCCTGACCTATGCCGCGATGCTCCTGTTCTTCCGCAACGAAACCGGCTTTGGCGGCAACAACGGCTTCACGGACTTCAAGCGCATCCTCGGTTTCGACATCACCGCGCCGCAGACGCGGGCCGTGCTGTTCGCGCTCTCGGCCACCTTGCTGACCGCCTGCCTGATGCTCGGGCGCTACCTGATCGCCTCGCGCTTCGGGCGCGTACTCGCCGCCATCCGCGACGCGGAAAGCCGGGCGATGTTCATTGGCTACGATCCGCTCTACTACAAGCTTTTCATCTGGACGCTTTCCGCCATGCTGTGCGGGCTGGCCGGGGCGCTTTACGTCCCGCAGACCGGCATCATCAACCCCTCGGAAATGAGTCCGGCCAACTCCATCGAAATCGCCGTCTGGGTCGCCGTCGGCGGACGCGGCACCCTCGTCGGCGCGGCGCTCGGCGCGGGCATCGTCAACCTGACCAAGAGCTTCTTCACCGTGACCCTGCCGGAATATTGGCCGTTCTTCCTGGGCGGAATCTTCATCGTGGTGACGCTCTGGCTGCCGGACGGCGTGGCCGGACTGTGGCGACAATGGCGCGCGCGCCGCGCGGCGGTGCCGGGAGGCTGAAACATCGTGGGCTGATGTGATGTGTAGACATTGCGGTTTGATATTCACAATATCAAGGCTCGATGTTCAGGAACCGCTCACCCTGCTTCCTCGTCACGGCAAAGGCCGGAGGCCCGCGGCAGTCCATTGTGTAGTGTACATCGGAACGGCTCCCCCATGCATGGCATACCACGGTGCCACACGCCTCGCAATGCCGCTTGTATTTCATCTCTTTCACACTGGGGCAGATCAACTTTATGAGGCTCATATCAAACCGATTGTCATTGCGAAGCGCGAAGCGACGTGGCAATCCACGCGGCTTACTGGATTGCCACGGCCCTTCGGGCCTCGCAATGACGGCGGTTCTCTTTGAGCTTTGATTTATTGATCTGCCTAAAGGCCCGTAACACGGCATACACAATGACAGAGGCTTGACCCCGTCCGATGCGCAAGGCATCATGCCTGCCATGTGTAAAAACGTTCTTGGCATCCTTGCCGGTATCTGGCTGCTGCAAGTCTCGGCGGCCTTGCCTCCGTGGGCAGATCATGGCTGGATCGTGGCGGCCTTGGCGCTTGGCATGCTCGCGCTCTGCGGAAGGATGAACGGAAGAAAGCACGCGGCACGTGTCGCCTGCGTGGTCTGGGTCTCAGGGCTGGCGGCTGCGGTGGTGGCGGGGTATGGCTATGCGGCATGGCGTGCGGATTCGCGCCTCGGCGACGCGCTGGATGAGGCTCTCGAAGGACGTGACGTGCAAATCACCGGGCATGTCGCGTCGCTGCCGCGCGATGACGGCAATGGCGTTCGCTTTGAATTCGAGTCCGATTGCCACGAATCGGCGAGCGAAGCCTGCGCGGGAACGCCGACGCGGGTACTGCTGTCGTGGTATCGCGGCTTCTGGGGCGATCCCCGGACGGCGCGCGCGGTGCCCGTGTTGCAGCCGGGGGAACGCTGGCGGCTCACGGTGAGATTGAAGCGGCCACACGGCTCGGCAGTACCAGGCAGTTCCGATTATGAAGCCTGGCTGCTGGAACGGGGACTGCGGGCGACCGGCTACGTCCGTAGCGGGGAGCGGCTGGCGGCGGACGACGGCGGTTTCATGAGCCGCGTGCATCGGCTGCGGGGACGTATCCGCCAGCAGTTCGAGGCGAAACTGCCGGATGCGCCGTATCGCGGCATTCTGGTGGCGCTGGCCGTGGGCGATCAGGGCGCGATTCCGCCCGAGCAGTGGGAGGTTCTGCGTCGTACCGGCGTGCAGCATCTGGTGGCGATTTCGGGTCTGCATATTTCGCTGGTGGCGCTGGCGGTGGGCGGTTTGTGCGTGGCGTTGTGGCGGCGCGTGCCATGGCTCGCGTTGCGTTGTCCGGCGCGGCTGGCCGGTGCGCTGGCGGGGTTGGCGGCGGCGGGGGTTTATGCGCTGCTCGCCGGGCTGGGCATTCCGGTGCGGCGCGCGTTCGTCATGCTGGCGGCGGCGGCGCTGGCCATGGCGGCGCGGCGCGAGATGAGCGCGCGCAATGTGCTGGCGCTGGCCTTGCTCGCGGTGCTGCTGGCCGATCCGTGGGCCACGCTGGCGGCGGGATTCTGGCTTTCTTTCGGCGCGGTGGCGACGATTTTGTTGACGATGGGCGGGCGCACCGTGCCCGCGCGGGGCTGGCGCGCGGCAGTGAAATTGCAACTGGCGATTACGCTGGCGACGGTTCCGGTGTTGGTGGCGCTTTTTCAGGGCTTTTCGCTCGCGTCGCCGCCCGCCAATGCGTTCGCCATTCCGCTGGTGAGTTTCGCCATCGCGCCCCTCGTTCTGCTTGCGGCAATTCATCCTGCCGACTGGCTGCTCGATCTGGCACACACGCTGACGGCCTGGATGATGTCTGCCTTGCAGTACCTTTCGTCGTTTCCGTTCGCCTTGCGCGAGCAGCCCTTGCCGCCGACGTGGCTGCTGGCGGTGGTGGTGGTGTCTGCCGTGGTGCTGATACTGCCGCGCGGCACGCCCGGACGTTTTGCGGCACTGGCGGTGTTCTGCGGTTTTCTGTTCTGGCAGCCGGAGCGGCCCCGGCAGGGGGATTTCCGCGCCGCCGTGCTCGATGTCGGTCAGGGGCTGGCGGTGCATGTGCAGACGGCGAACCGCGACCTGCTCTACGATACCGGCCCGCTTTACGGGCGCGACAGCGATGCCGGGGAACGCGTGGCCGTGCCGTATCTGCGTGCGCGGGGTGTCGGGCGGCTTGATGCGGTGCTCGTTTCGCACGATGACGCGGATCATGCGGGCGGTCTTGAGAGTGTGCGGGCGCGCATCGAAATCGGGGAAATCGTCGCTGGCGGCGCGTCCGCCGTGCCCGAGGCAGCGGACACACCTGGCGCGGTGCGCGACACACCTTGCGTCAGCGGGCTGCAATGGCGTTGGGACGATGTCGATTTCACCGTGCTGTCGCCGGATGCGCTCTCCGGCGAGCGGCGCGGCAATGCGCTTTCCTGCGTGTTGCGGGTGCGCGGGGCGGGCGGTGTCTCGCTGTTGCTGACGGGCGACATCGAAAGCGGCGGCGAGGAGAGGCTGGTTTCCCGGCATGGCGACGGTCTGGCGAGCACGGCGGTGCTGGCTGCGCATCACGGCAGCCGCTCGTCCTCGTCCGCGGCTTTCGTGGCCGCCACGCGCCCGAAGGTGGCGATTTTTTCGACGGGGTACCGCAACCGTTACGGCCATCCGCATCCGCGCGTGCTGGCGCGATGGGAAGGCGTGGGTGCCCGCAATATGCGCACGGACAAGGCAGGCACGGTGCTGATCGAGGCGCAGGGCGGAAAACTGACCGCTTCGGGTTGGCGGGAAATCGCGCCGCGTTACTGGCATGGGCGCTGAGGATGTCGGCCCCGGGCATGTCATGACACTGCCTTTTCCTGTGAAGACGGCATCCTTCCAGTACAATTTGCCCGACTCATCTGGACGAATCCGGCCATGACCCACAAGAAACTTCCCATCGGCATCCAGACCTTTCGCGAAATCCGTGAGGAAGGCTACTACTATGTCGACAAGACTTCGTTTGCCTTGCGGTTGGTGGAAGAAGGGAAATGCTACTTCCTCTCCCGTCCGCGCCGCTTCGGCAAGAGCCTGTTTCTCGACACGCTGGGCGAACTGTTCCAGGGCAACGAACCGCTGTTCAGGGGCTTGGACTGTCACGACAAATGGGATTGGTCGGTCAAGTATCCCGTGATCCGCATCAGCTTCGGCGGCGGCGTGGCACAGACCCGGGATGGCCTGGTGCAGCGCATCTTCGAGATCCTGCAAGAGAATGAACGGCGCTTGGGCGTGGAAAACGCCGCAGCCAGTATCCCCGGACGTTTCGGCGGGCTGATTCTGGAAGCGGAACGGAAATACGGCCAGCGCGTCGTGGTTCTCGTCGACGAATACGACAAGCCGATTCTCGACAATCTCACCGATGCCGGACTGGCCCGCGAGATGCGCGACGGGCTGCGCGATCTCTATTCCGTCATCAAGGATCAGGACGCCCATATCAAATTCGTGCTGCTGACCGGCGTCTCCAAATTCAGCAAGGTCAACATCTTCTC
>JAISNX010000026.1 GCA_031276015.1 Azoarcus sp. | reverse complement strand
GCGCCGGCATCAAGATCGACATCCCCTTCGGCGATCTGAGCCGCCGCCAGGCCGAAGTGCACGCCCGCGTAAACGTCCGCAACCAGGACATCCGCCTGGCCGAAGCGCAACAGGCGCTCAAGCGCGAAGTCAGCGACGCCGTGCGCGATCTCGATACGCGCTGGCGGCAATACGGCATCGCCCGCCGCGCCTGCGAGCTATCGCGCCGCAAGCTGGAAATCGAACGGGAAAAGCTGCGGGTCGGTCTTTCCGGCAACTTTGAAGTCCTCACCTACGAAGCGGATCTGCGCAGCGCCGAAACCGCCCGCATCAATTCGCTGATCGCCTACCACGATTCGCAGGCCAAACTGGATCAGACGCTGGGCACCACGTTGGAGAGTTGGGATATCGAACTCAACGACTGACGCGCTCCGGCGGCCAGGGCGAAGCCGGACGCATGGCCCGGGGGGATGGCGCTGTGGCGCGACCGCGATGGACGCCCGACCGGCACGATCGGCGCGGCGGGCCAGCGCGAGGATGTGGAGGACCGTTCGCATCGGGCACACACGCTGCACACCCCCTTTGCGCCGCGCAGGAGTTGATCGTTGTCGAACTGCGCCGCCTGTTGTGTACACGCGCGTCTTAATTGACACGCCTCGCGCGTCTTAATTGACCGCCGCGAAAAATACGCGAAAACACGGGAAAATCTCTTTAGCATTGAGTTTGATGACAGGCGGGAAAACTCGATTTTTCGGGCGATGAATCACATCGTCATCGCGGCCGCAATTCGGACATCTCGATCACCAGCGCGATGTAGCGCGAGAATCCGCTCGCAGTTTCCGCCATGGCGGATAACGTAGCTACGCTGCCGACGATGCCGGTAATCGAGTTGAGGGTTACGCGGAGATGGCCATCCTGCGGAAAAACATCCACGTCAATACTGACATCGCCCTGTAAATTCCACGACCACGACCATTTTATCTCCGCAACTGTCTCGCCGGAGACGACCCCGACAACCTGGGAGTCGATCCGATTGGTGACCACGCTGCTCCCCGCCAGAACGGAAAACCTGATGCGTGCCGGGAGCCATGTATTTACTTCATTCACGTCATCAGGAACAGAAAACCCGGCATACCTCAGCGGCGTCAGCCAGCCTACGCCGGTCGGGTTGTCGTCGATGCTGACGGGCGGGTCTGGACGCTGAAGGCGGATGCCGATGCCGAGGTCAGGGGTGCGCTTGAGCACGGTCGTAGTCATACGATGACGTCCATCGTGAACGGGTTGTACCCGTCCATGTATACATATAGCGTGTGCCGCCCTCGCTCGGTGCGGAACTGCACGCGACCGGCGCGGTCGGTGTGCCGCACCTCGTCGCCGTCGAGTTGCACCGCGGCTCCGGCGAGCGGCATCCCGGCGTCGTCGGCGACCGTGAACGTGGCAACGCCATCGCGGTAGACGATGGCGTTTTCCGCGACGCGGGCGGCATCGATCATCCCGCCCTGGCCAGCCAGATCGACGCGCGGATCGTGCCCTGCGGGCATCCAGGCGGTGAGCGTGAGGGTATTACGGGCGTATTCGCGCGCGGCGGAGAGTACCAGGGCAGCGCCGGGCGGCATGCGCGGATGGTCGATGGTGATGGTGTCGCCCGCATCGATCCCGGCATTTGCATCGGATATTGAAATAGCGAACTCCCAGACGGGGCGGGCCATCTCGGCAAGGCGGCGCGTGCCGATGGCGAGCGCGTCACGGGCGCGGCGCACGGCGGGGAGCGCGATCTCGGCGGAGATGCGGCCATAGCGCTCGATGGCCTCGGGAGCCTCAAGCGTGAGCGCGCCGCGCGCCTGGCCGACGGCGTAGTCGTACCCGAACGTCACGCGCGCCACGGAGGCGATTTCCTGCCCGGTTGAGGCGCTGATCGACTCGGCGCTGATGACGTCGAGCACGGCTACCGGAGTACCAGGGGCGCGGAGCATCGCGGCGAGCTTTTGCGGATGCCATACCGCGCCCAGAGGCGTAATGATGCTGGCCATCGCGTCGGCGAGCGTTGTCTCGGACTCGAAAACGATGCCGAGCGAGAGGCCGGGGAAGGCATCGCGCAACCCCAGAAATGCGTCCGCCGGGACATCACAGCCGCATTGCCTGAGAACGTCCGCCGCAATGTCCGCCGGATGTTCGAGGATCGCGCCGGTGCCGGTGTGTTGCCGCCCGGTGAGCGTGACCGCGAGGTCGCCGCTATTGCCGGGCTGGGTGAGGCGCAGCAGCGCAACGGCATGGCCGGTTTCGTCGGCGCGCTGGATGAGTTTCCAGCCATCGAGCGGCGCACCCGCCGCCGTGACCTGCGTGATACCGGCGATAGGGTGGTCGGCGATCAGGTATTCCAGCCCGGCATCATCGAGCGGCACGGGGGCGAGCGTTACGCGCCCGTAGGCCCACGGCAGTACGACATCATCACGCCAGGCAATCAGGTCGCTCGCGCGGCGCAGAGGCAGATTGTCGGAGAGCAGCAGGCCGGGGGCGGCCTGCACGGCGGGTGCGGGTTGCAGGCGAACGATGCGCGCGGTGATGTGCGGCGCGGCAAGCGGGGACGGAATATTAACAAAAGCATCAAGCGGCGGCGTTGCGATCGCGGCGAGCGGCCCGAGCACGGAAGGCACGGAAACCCGCACCTGGCGCTCCTGCAGGGCGAATGCGCTCGGGATGCCGAGGGGCGAGGGCAGCGCCACGCGGGCATCGCGGCGCTGCGCGGCAAGGGCGCGCGGCAGGCGGCTGTAGAGCGGGCTTGGAATATGACCGCCGATACCCTGCGGCGCGCTGGACAGTGCGAGGATCTGGCCGAATGGCCACGGGATCGACGCCTGCGCCTGTGCTACTCCGCCCGCTTGCGCCGTGAAATCGCCGAATGGCGACGGAATGCTGACGCGCGCCTTGGCAATCTCGCCCGCCGTGACGGTCGGGATGCCGAGCGGCAGCCGCATGGGCGGGTCGGGAAACGGAAACCCCTCAAGGGGGAGAATCCATACGCCATGTTCGGCGGTCGTGCTGCTCCCTCGATAAAATTCGAGCACGAGCCGGAAATTCCCCTCTCCTAGATCTGATGACGGGTATACCCAGTAATTTGAAAATGACGTTGTCGATGTGTGCGTCGCCACAACTTTATACAGCGTGCCGCTGTCGCGATACCAGAGGACGCGCAGCCGGTCATTCGTGGCCATGGCGCGGTAATGAAGGAATCCGATATCCGGGAATTCTTTTGTGATAAGTCCCGTCGCAATCGCGCTGGTCTGGCCTACCGCAATGTCGGGGGAGGATGCCAGCGTCGGCCTGTCGTTATATTCGTGCGCACGGCTCATCGACCACGGGAGCGTGCCACCGTAGCCATTGACCCAGCCGAATGATGACAGCATTTCAGCCAAATCGCATTACCCGACCGAGACCAAAATCAGCGAAATCTGGCCGCCCTGGATGATGTTTGCCGTGCTGATGACAAGATACCCCGGCACGGCCTCCGCGCCCGCGACGACGCTGATGTCGAGCAGGAGCGTGCCATCACCAGAAAACAGGCGCGCATGATGCGCTACTCCACTTGCGGGCGCGTTGGTTTCCAGCCCACCGGGCGTAAATATGAGTTTGCCGTTGCCATCAATCGAGCTAGAGGGATTTGCCAGCGGCAGAGTTGCCAGCAGGGTGTTGCTTTCTGAATAAATCTCGAACTTAGCGTTGCTACCGCCGAGATCGACACGATCCCGCAGCGCGGTCGCCGCCGGGATCAGGGCTGCGGGTAGCCATTGATATGAACTTGCCATTTTTTACTGCTCCAGATGAATAGTTGCGACAGCCGATAGCGACACGGACTGGACGCGACCGGAAAAAACGATGGCATCGCCATCGACCAACGCGGCGCGGGCGCGCAGCGGCGGCACGGCGAGGAGGCCCGCCGCCTCGCCACGGGCATTGTCGAGACGGACGCTGATGCTCGGCACCTCGCCATCGACCGAGGTGCGCGCCGTCCCCGCGTCGAGCACGGGGAAACTGACAGGCGGTATGCCGTAGATATTAAGGATCATTCGATCACCGCGCGGAACGGGAGGTCGACGGAGACAACCGGGGCGCGGATGCCCTCGGTCTGCCAATTCATGTATTCCACAAAACTGATCTCGTCGGCATCGATCACAGCCATCGTGGCGCGTTCGGGGCGGCGCAAATCGGGCACGAGGCAGACAGGCTGCAAGCCGTGCTCGTTGACGTAGTCGACGAGGGCGACAAGGTCATCGGCATTCTCGCCGATGAGCGCGCCGCCGTTGTTCAGATCCCACTTCCAGCGCCCGCCACTGCCGCGACCCCGGTAGAGTGCCGTGAGGTTGAGGCCCTCGCCGCGCGCGAGGCCATATCTACGATTCATGGTCAATTCGGATGCGCCGACGGTCGGCTCCCAGCTCCGGCCCACGAAAATCCAGCCGATGGACGCGCCCGCGCCCGTGGCCGTGATGTTGATCCTGACATACCGCGCCGCCGACCCCTTGGGCAGCACGACGAGGATCGCGCCGTCGCGGCGCGCTGGCGAGACTGACCACGCGCCATCGACATCGAGGATGGTGATGAGCGCGCCAGGCGGCAGGGTATGCAGGGCGAGCAAAACCGACTCGATGTCCATGGCCGCGCCAAGGTCGATGTCGATGTCGATGGCAACGGTATCGCCATCCCAGGCGAAAGCCTGCCCCGGCACGGGTGCGCGCAGGCGACTCGTGCCATAGGTGGCCACCGCCCGGAATCGCCAGGCGTCGCCCGCAACGAACGACGGCGCGGCCCCGGGCGATGCGATCAGGGTGAGGCCGTCGCCCAGGTCGAGCCCCGAGCCGAAAATCTGCCCGGTATTCCATGCGCCCTCGTCGCGCCGCCAGCGCAGTGTGCCGCCCTCGAGACTGACCGAGATGGCATCGCCGACCTCCCAGGCGATTGCGCCATCACTCAAGCGCACCGTGAGCGCCCCCACGGCATGCGGCACAGTGCTGCCCATGAGCCGTCGCCAGTCTGGCAATGACCCATGGGTAGCACTGCGCACCGTCCATGTCTGCGTCGAATCGCCGTCCGCGCCGCCGGAAAACTGCGCGGCGGCGGCGGCGATGACGGGGATGACGATGTCGGCGGCGCTGCTGGAGGCTCCCGCGCCGTTGATTTTAATGACAATTTTATCGCCCTCCAGTAGCCGGTGTGCGCAATCCGTAACGACACCGATGCCGAATTCTTTCGTCGATTGCGGCTCACCCATAACGAGTTTTGACGAAACATAAGGCTCATTATTGAAAATAGTTAGGTAGTTGCCCTCGTCATCCACCCATCCGAAATCATGGCCGGGGTCACGCCAGCAGCCGTCCCCGGCGACTGTGCTGCTGCTGGCGTCAGGTTTTGGGACGATGTGCGCCACGGTCAATACATGATCCATGTTGGCGGAATAACGCCGCACGAGTTGCGAGAGCACCAGGTCAAACGAGCCCTCTTATATATTGTGTTTTCCCCAGACAAATTGATGTTTGGGGTTGTTTCGGAAGCCCGGCACAGCCTGCCTCCTCTGTGGGTTGCAAAGCCCGAATGACAGCTTTTGGCGTGCCGTGTTCATCCGTTTGTTGCAAGTCCGAACAGTTGCCGGAGGCGGCAGTAACACGCCGACCTCGAATCCTATAAGACCGGTCTATGACAAACATGAATACCTCCAACGCAAACAGGAACCCATCGAACATGAATACAAACCTGAGCCCATCAGACGAAACCCGCCTGAACTTCGTAGGCATCGACGTTGGCAAGGAGACGCTGGAGTTTGCCTTGAAAGGCGTCCATGCCACGCAAACGTTCCGCAACGACCTGAAGGGCATCAAAGCCTTGGTCAAGCACCTGAAAGCCATTCCCAACCTGGGCGCCATTGTGATGGAAGCGACAGGCCGTCTCGAACACGAGGCGGCGATTGCCCTGTGCGCCGCGGGACTGCCCGTCATGGTCATCCATCCCCGGCAGGCGCGTCGATTCGGCGAGGCCGCGGGTTATCTGTCCAAGACGGACGCCATCGACGCCCGTTGTCTTGCCGATCAGGCGCACTATCTCTACCACACCGACAAACGGGAACGCCTCTTCATGCGCCTGCCCACGGAAGAACAGGAAACCCTGTTGGCCTGGGTGACGCGGCGTGCCCAGTTGGTCGAAATCAAGGTGGCCGAACCGCATCGCCTGGCGGGTGCCCCCAAGCGGGTTCGACGCAGCATCGAGTCCGTCATCAAGCTGCTGAACCGGCAGATCGGCGAGATCGATGAGGATATTGATCCACACCTGAAACAGCACTTTGCCGAACAGAAGAAGCGGTTGGAAGGTATCCAGGGGGTCGGGGTCGGAACGCAAGCCACCCTGTTGGCGGCGCTGCCGGAGCTGGGCATGCTCAATCGCCGGGAAATCGCCAAGCGGGCGGGCGTCGCGCCTTTGAATCACGACAGCGGGAAAATGCGTGGCAAGCGATCCACCTGGGGCGGACGCGCCCCGGTGCGCCGGGCACTCTACATGGCCACCTTGTCGGCGGTACGCTACAACAGCGCACTCAAGGCTTTCTATCTGCGCTTGCTCGACAAGGGCAAGGCCAAGAAGCTCGCTCTGGTCGCCTGTATGCACAAGCTCCTTTCCATCCTGAACGCCATCTGCAAGTCCGGACAAGCCTGGCAAGAGAATTTCTCTCACCCTTGACCTACCTCTCTTGGCGTAAAAACACTTGCTTTTGAACACAGTTGCTGTCATCTGTCCTCTGCATTTTCCTGGCAGTTCAGCATCCTCTCGCAGTAGCGCGCGATCAGGTCGATCTCCAGATTGACGCGGCTGCCGGGTTCCAGGCGGCCGAGCGTGGTGGCCGCGAGCGTGTGCGGAATCAGGTTGATCGAAAAAGAGGCGCCGTCGACCGCGTTGGTCGTCAGGCTGACGCCGTCGACGGCGATCGAGCCCTTGCGCGCGACGTAGCGGGCGAGCGCTTCCGGCGCGCGGATTTCGAGCAGGCGGTTGTCGCCGACCGGGTCGAAGCGCAGCACTTCGCCGACGCCGTCGACGTGCCCGGCGACGAGATGCCCGCCCAGCCGGTCGGCAAGACGCAGCGCCTTTTCCAGATTGACGGGCCCCGGCGCGTCGAGACCGATCGTGCATGCCAGGGTTTCCGGGGAGACGTCGACGGCGAAGCGGTTGCCGCGCGTATCGACGACGGTCAGGCAGACTCCGTTGCAGGCGATCGAATCGCCCGCGGCAACGTCGTCGAGATCCAGGCGGCCGGCGTCGATCGTCAGGCGCAGCGTCGGCGTCCCGTCGCCGCGCGGGGCGACTTCGGTGATTCGCCCGACGGCGGCAATGATTCCTGAGAACATGGCGGAATGAGGTTTGGGTCGGATGGAGGGGGAAGTGATTCTATCACCGGGTACGCCCGCTTCCGATACAATGCGCCTGCGCAGGCCCGGCGCGGCGAGCACGCCAGAAATGGGAGCGCGGGCGTCCCGCCCACCTCGTGGTTTTTTTTGCGGGCGGGACGCCCGCGCTCCCGTCTCCGGCGGGTCCGGACGTGACGGAGATGGCTGCGTCCAGTCAATCCGTCCCATGTTCCGAGGTTTCGGATCGAACGGCCCGGATGACTCTTCACACCTTTTCGGAGACTGACATGACGTCGCGGCACTATTCGGTGGAATCACTCAGACGGCTGGCCACGGCGCTCTTCGAGGCGGCCGGTCTTCCCGGCGACAGGGCGCGGATCGTCGCCGACGTGCTGGTGACGGGCGACATGGTCGGCCGGCGCACGCATGGCATGGCGCTGTGCCCGCCGTACCTGGACGAGCTCGAAAAAGGCTCGATGGCAAGGCACGGCGAGCCTGCGACGGTGCGCGATTCGGGCGCGGCCTTCGTCTGGGACGGCAACTATCTGCCCGGCCCCTGGCTGGTAGCGAAGGCCTTCGAGCAGGCGGCCGGGCGCATCGCGCAGCACGGCGTGGTCAGCGCCGTGATCCGCCGCAGCCATCACATCGCCTGCCTGATGGCGCTGCTCCGGCCAGCCACCGAGCACGGGCTGGCCATCCTCCTCGCTTCGTCCGACCCGGCCTTCGGCTACATCGCCCCCTACGGCGGCAAGGAGCCGGTCTTCACGCCGAATCCGATCGCCATCGGCTATCCGGGCACGGAAGCGCCGGTATGGATCGACGTCAGCACCTCGATCACCACCGTCAGCATGCTGCGCCAGAAAATCGCGGCCGGCGAGTCCTTCGAGCATCCCTGGCTGATGGACGGCGAGGGCCGCCCGACCGGCGACCCGCGCGTCATCGACGCCGGCGGCACGCTGCTGCCGCTCGGCGGGCGCAGATCGGAAGAGCGTCG
>JAISNX010000089.1 GCA_031276015.1 Azoarcus sp. | reverse complement strand
CTTGCGGGAATGGTTCGCCATGAACCGCCAGCCCGCGCCGGTACGGCGTTTTTGCGCTTCGCGCATCGGTGTTTCCATGCCCGCCGAGGGCGCGCCGCTGCCCTGCCAGGGTCTTGCGCGGCCCTGTGTTTTGGACTGGAAGCGACCTTTCGTGTGGGGGAAGTCGACTTTTGGGGACAAACTCAGGCGGAATATACGGCGTGTGGCACGTACCACGACCGTGATGTAAGCGCCGCACTCAATATTTGTGCTGATTCAGGAAGCTTCACGCAGGTTCGGCAGAACGGTCATTGCGGGTCATGTTCGCCGAACACTTCCCGCCACAGCGCCAGTACCGGCTCGCGCAGGGCGGCGGCTTCGGCGGGGGGGATGCGGGAGGGCCGGTCGTTGAGGCGCTGGCGGTGTTGCAATTGGCGCAGGCCGCGATAGCTGTCGGCGCAGGCGGCGGCGAGGCGGGCGGGGATCAGGCCGAGGTCGGCGGCGATGCCCAGGAGGGCGATGTTGCCGAGGTTGCGTGTCAGGCCGGGATGATCGTGGGCGTGGCCGAGCACGAGGTATTGGATGAGGAATTCGACGTCGACGAGGCCGCCGGGGTCGTGCTTGAGGTCGAAGAGCGTGCTCTTGCCCGCGTGGGCGGCGCGCATTTTGTTGCGCATGGCGATGACGTCGGCGCGCAGGGTTTGCGGGTCGCGCGGCAGGCGCAGGATTTCGTCGCGGATGCGCTCGAAGGCTTCGCCAAGCGCCGGGTCGCCCGCGGCATGGCGGGCACGGGTCAGCGCCTGGTGTTCCCAGGGCCAGGCGGATTGGAGTTGGTATTCGCGCAAGGCGGCAAGCGAGCAGGCGATGAGGCCGGAGTCGCCATTGGGGCGCAGGCGCAGGTCGGTCTCGAAAAGGATGCCCGCGGCGGTGCGGCTGGAGAGCCAGGAACTGATGCGCTGCGCGAGCCGGGCATAGAGTTCGCCCGCTTCGGGGGCGTCGTCGTCGTAAAGAAAGATCAGGTCGAGATCGGAGGCGTAGCCCAGTTCCTTGCCGCCGAGTTTGCCGTAGCCGATGACGGCGAAGCGGGGGACGTCGCGGTGGCGGTTCTTGATTTTGCGCCAGCACAGGGCGACGGCGAGGTCGAGCATGATGTCGGCCAGCATGGAGAGGTGGTCGGCGAGCTTTTCGACGCTGAGCAGCCCGGCAATGTCCTGGACGAGCAGGCGAAAGACCTGGATGTGATGCCGCTCGCGCATCGCGTCCATTTGCCGTTCCATGTCGGGTTCGATGGCGTCGAGTTCGGCGGCGAGTTCGCGCTTGAAGCGCGGCCAGTCGGGGGCGGCTTCCTGTTCGCTGCCGTCGAGCAGTTCGTCGAGCAGGATGGGATGGCGGCACAGGTATTGGGCGGCCCAGTGCGAGGCGTCGGCGAGGTCGACGACCCGGCGCAGGGCTTGCGGGTATTGTTGCAGCAGGGCGAGGTAGGCTCCGCGCCGGGCGATGCTGTCGAGCAGGTCGAGGCAGCGCGCCAGCGCGTCGCCGGGGTTGCGGACGGTGGCAGCGATGGCGATCAGGCGGGGCATGAGGCCGTCGAGCCGGGCGCGGATGTTGTCGGGCAACTGCCGGTAGCGCGCGCCCGTGCGCAGGGCGACCAGCCGCGCGGCGGCGGTGTCCGGGTCGCGGTAGCCAAGCCGGGCGAGCACGGCGGCGGCTTGGTCGCCGTCGGTGATGTTTTGCCAGGTGTCGGCGATGTTGTGCGGGTCGTCCTCCGCGTCCTCCGGTTCGCCGAATACGGCCTCGAAGTGGCGGCTGACGGCGGCGCGGTGGCGCTCCAGCGTGTCGAGCAGCGCGGGGTAGTCGGCAAAGCACAGGGTTTCGGCAATCAGGCGCTGGTCGTCGCTGTTGACGGGCAGATCGTGGGTCTGGGCATCGTCGAGGTATTGCAGCCGGTGTTCGAGTCGACGCAGGAATACGTAGGCATCGCCGAGTTCCGCGACGGCTTCGCCCTTGAGGATGCCGCGTTCGGCAAGGCGGCCAAGCACCTGGAGGGTGGGGCGCACTTGCAATGCCCGGTCGCGCCCGCCGCGGATGAGCTGGAATACCTGGGCGATGAATTCGATTTCGCGGATGCCGCCGGGGCCGAGTTTGATGTTGTTGGCACGGTCGCGGCGGGCGACTTCGCGCCGGATTTGGGCGTGGAGTTCGCGCATGGCTCCGATTGCGCCGAAGTCCAGGTATTTGCGAAAGACAAAGGGGCGGACGATGGCCTGGAGCGCTTCGTTCTTTTCGCCGACGAGGGGGCGGGCCTTGATCCAGGCATAGCGTTCCCACTCCCGGCCCTGGGTGACGAAGTAGTTTTCCAGCATGTCGAGGCTGGCGACGAGCGGGCCGGAGTCGCCATTGGGGCGCAGGCGCATGTCGACGCGAAAAACCTGGCCGTGCTCGGTGATTTCGGCCAGCGCGGCGATGATCTGCTTGCCCAGGCGCGCGAAGAACTCGAAATTGCTGAGGGGCTTGGTGCCGTCGGTGTCGCCGTCCTCGGGGTAGAGGAAGATGAGGTCGATGTCGGAGCTGACATTGAGTTCGCGCCCGCCGAGCTTGCCCATGCCGATGATGAGCATCGCCTGTTCGATGCCGTCCGGCGAGCGGGGCGTGCCGTGGCGCGCGGCCAGCGCGGCGCGCAATACGTCGTGGGCATGGGCGACGGCGGTTTCGGCGAGCGTGGTCATGGTTTCAGTGACTTCGGCCAGGTCGGCCAGGCCGCCGAGATCGCGCGCGATCAGGTGGCACAGCACCCAGGCGCGCAACTGGCGCAGGGCAGGGCGCAGGCAGGCTTCGCCGTCGCCATGGCGGGCGATGAAAGCGCGCATGGCATCGCCGTCGAGCCTGCGCGCCAGGTTTTCGGTCAGGCATTCGGCAAGCCATGGTCGGCTATCGAGCATTCTTTGCAGGAAACGGGACTGGCGCGCGGCGCGCGCGATTATTTCTGGTGTGGCAAGGTTCAATGGCATGGGGAAGGCTTCCAGCGTTGATAGAATGAACGGCCTTGGTGCCGGGTTTCGCGCGGTAATGATACTGATATGAATGCTGTAGTTCCTCCCCTTGCTGAAAAACCCGCGCGCGCGCGCAAACCCGGCTCCAGGCATCTTGCACGACGGCTGCGCGGATGGGGGATCGGGTTCCTGCTGCTTGCCGCTTTCGTGTGCGGCGCGGCTTTCGCCGTGTCGCGCGTCTGGCTTTTCCCCTGGCTTGGCGAGCATCGGGAGTGGGTGGCCGCCGAACTTTCCAGGGCGAGCGGGGTGCCGGTGAGCATCGACAGCCTGGCCGTGGATTGGGCAGGCCCGCGCCCCCGGTTGCGCCTGGGCGGCCTGACCATGCATGCCGGAGAACGCGCGGTGCTGCGGCTGGAGCGGGTGGAGGCGACGGTGGCATGGCGCTCGTTGTTGTGGTGGATGCCGTATTTCCACAGCCTGGAAATCGTCGCCCCGTCGGTCGAACTGGGGCGCGACAAGGATGGCGTTTTCACCGTGGCGGGTATCCGCATCATGCCGCGCGGCGACGGGGGTGCCCCGCTGGCCTGGCTGTTCGAGCAATACAGCGTCGTGGTGCGCGATGCCGCCGTGGTCTGGAACGACGAACTGCGCGGCGCGCCGCCGTTGCGCCTGGACGATGCACAGTTCGTATTCAATCGCGGTCTCGTCCGGCACCGCTTTGAACTCAAGGCGCGTCCTCCCGCCGGTCTGGCGAGGGCGTTGGATATGAGCGGGGATGTGAGCCAGTACGGTTCCGGCGCGCTGACGGAAATTTCCGGACGCCTCCAGGTGAGTGTCGAAGGTGCCGATCTCGGCGGCTGGCAGCCGTGGGTGGATTATCCGTTTCCCGTCAAAGGTCGTGGCAGCGTGCGCTTGTGGCTCGACAGCGACGGCGGTGGCACGGTCGACGCCAGCGCGGATCTCAGCCTGAACAATGTCGAAACCACGCTGGCCGCCGACCTGCCGCCCTTGCGGCTCAGCCGTCTCGGTGGCCGCCTGCAATGGCATCGCATGCCCGACGGCATCGGATTCGGCGCGCGCAGCCTGTGGCTGGACGCCGGGGGCGGCAAGGCGCTCGACCCCATGGATTTCGATGTCCGCCTGCGCCATGGCGAGAATGCGGCGGTGATCGGGGGGGCTTTCTCGGCCTCGTCGCTCGATTTGACCGCGCTCGCCACGCTGGCCGGATACTTGCCGCTCGGCAAGGACGTGCGGGCATATCTGACCGAATTCGCCCCCAGGGGGCATGTGCGGGAACTGGCACTCGATTGGGAAGGCGACGCTGCCGCGCCGCGGGGATGGTCGCTGAAGGCGAACGTCGAGAACATCGGCCTTGCCGCGCGCGGCATCGTTCCGGGCATGAACGGCATATCGGGCTGGATCGAGGGCGACGAAAAATCTGGGCGTTTCAATATCATCGGCCGCGATGCCTGGCTCGATTTGCCCAAGGTATTCGAGAATTCGCACGTCGCATTCGCCAGCCTGGAAGCCAAGGGCGGCTGGCGGCGCGGGGACGAGCGGCTGGCGATCGTGCTGGACAAGGTCGGATTCGCCAACGCTGACGCGGAGGGAACCGTCTCCGGGCGTTACTGGCCCGCGAGCGACGGCCCCGGCGAACTCGACCTGACGGGCAATCTGACGCGGGCTGAAGGCGGCGCGGTGTGGCGTTACATCCCCCTCGTCGCGGGCCAGAACGCCTACAACTGGGTCAAAAACGGCATCCTGCAAGCCAAGGTGACCAGCGCGAGGCTGGAACTGAAAGGGCCGATGCGCGATTTTCCCTTCCGGAACGGACGGGGAAAGTTCCTGGTGCAAATCGAAGCGAACAATGGCCGTCTCGATTACGCCGCGGGCTGGCCCGTGGCGGAGGACATCGAAGCCAGTCTCCGTTTCGAGGGGCCGGGTGTCACGATAGATGCGCGGCAGGGCCGCATCTTCGGCGCACGGCTGGAACCCGTGCGCGTCCGGATTGCCGATTTCAGCCTCGGCGTCGTCTCGGTCAAGGGCATCGCCAAGGGGCCGAGCGCCGATTTCATGCGCTACGTCGCCAAAAGCCCCCTGTCCGCGCGCCTGCAAGGCTTCCCCGGCCCCTTGCGGGCTGAGGGCAACGGGCATCTCAACCTGGATTTGACGATCCCCGTGCGCGATCTCGCCACCACCAAAGTTGTCGGCGACTACCGTTTCACCGGCAACCGTATTCACCTGGGCGATGGCGGGCTGGTGCTGGAGTCCGCCGAAGGCGGCCTGAACTTTACCGCCGAAACCTTGAGCATCCCCGCCATTCGGGGCCGCCTGCTCGGCGGGCCGTTCCTGCTGGAAGGCAAGACGGGTGCCACCGGTCTGGCATTGCATGCGCAAGGGCGGGCCGAAGCCACGGCGGCCCGTAAATCCATGGGCTGGCCGCTGCTGGGCTGGCTTGGCGGGACGGCGGACTGGCGGGCTGAATTCAACCTCGGCAAGGATGGCCACCGCCTTGCCGTGCAATCCAACCTCAAAGGACTGCATTCGCGCCTTCCCGCGCCCTTTGCCAAAGAAGCCGATAGCCTTTTGCCCCTGGAAATCGAAGCGGTCTCGCCGGGCGGGGACAAACCGCGGCTACTCACGGCAAAACTGGGCTACTGGCTGAACGTCCTGCTCGTACAGGATGCCGATGGCGTGCTGCGTGGCGGTGTGGGCCTGAACCAACCCTCGATGCTGCCCAAGACGGCGGGCGTCGACGTCGCGGCTTCGCTCGATGTGCTGGATGTCGACGCCTGGCAATGGTCGTTGGGCGAAAACGGCGGCAACCTGGACTTGCCCCTGACGAATGTCTCGCTCGACGCCCGGCGTATGCGCGCCTTTGGCCGCGCGTTCTCCGATCTCAAACTGCGCGTGAAATTCGACGGTGGCGGCTGGCGGGCCGACATCGAGAGCGTCGAAGCGCAAGGCCGCATCGACTGGCGGCGCGACGGCGATGGCATGTTGAAGGCGCGCCTGCGCCGCCTGGTGTTGACGGACGACGCGGGCGGCAGCGACAACAACGCGCCTCCCCGGCATCTGCCCGGCCTCGATGTGCGGGCGGAACGCTTCGCCGTCTCCGGGCGCGAACTGGGGCAACTCGAAGTGTTGGCCTCCAACCAGGATGGCGGCTGGCGGCTCGACAGCTTTGCCGTCTATCGCCCCGAAACGCAGTTGATCGGCAGCGGCGTCTGGCGGCCCGTCGAGCGGCAAAGCAAATTCGACTTCACCCTGACGACCTCCGATACCGGCACCTTTGCGGGCGCGATGGGCTATTCCAACATCGTCCGGGGCGGAAAGGCAAAGCTTGCCGGGCAACTGGCATGGCACGGCGCGCCCACCGGCATCGACTATCCGACGCTTTCCGGCCGACTCGAACTCAATGTCGAAAATGGCCGCTTCGAGCGCCTCGAACCCGGCGTCGGGCGGCTGCTTGGCATCCTCAGCCTGCAAGCCCTGCCGCGCCGGGTGACGCTCGACTTCCGCGACGTGTTTTCCGACGGCTTCGTGTTTTCCAACATTGCCGGGAAGATCGCGGTTTCCAACGGCGTGATGCGCACCGACAATATCGAAATCGCAGGCCCGGCGGCGCGCGTGCTGATGAAAGGCCAGGCCGACATCACCGCCGAGACCCAGGATTTACGGGTAACGGTGCGCCCGACCCTGACCGAGTCGGTCGCCATCGGCGCGGCGGTGGTCAACCCGGCGGCGGGGGCGGTGGCCTATCTGGCGCAGAAGGTGCTTGGCGACCCGATCGAGAAGATGTTTTCGTATGACTATGAGGTGACGGGCAACTGGGTCGAGCCGGTCGTCACCAAAATCCGCGCGCAAGCGGACAAGCGCGCGGAAGTCGGGAATACCGAAACGCTTCATGCGGTGCATTGAGGCGCTTTTGATCGGGGAAACGCCAAAGCCGGGGTTCTTTCCCCTATAACCATGGATTGCCACGGAGCCGCGCCCCTTGCAATGACGCTCGTCCAGCGTTTCCCGACCGGCGTTTCCCTTATCTTTTCGGATACCCGGCGAGATCGAGCTGGCGATCCCAGGCAATCGGCTCGAAGCCCGTCAGCGGCGTCGTGCCCACCGTCAGGATGGGAATTTCCGCCGCGTCGCCGAAACGCCTGTAAAAAGCCTTCAGATCGGCTTCCGTGCTGATCTGGCGCTCGACGTAGGGCACTTTGCGCCCTTCCAGAAAACCACGTGCGTCCTCGCACAATTGCTGGCAATTGGCGGAAGTGAAAAGCGAGACCGGAAAATCCTGCGCGGCCTTGCGGGCAGCGTAGGAAGGCACCTGCGCAGGAGCCTGGCTGGCGAACTCGATGACGTCGACCTGCCTGTCCGGTGGCGGTTTGTCCGAATAATGGAGATGGCCCTTGTGGTCTTTCCAGCGGTAAATGGCCGAAGGTTCAGCCTGCGCCGCCGCCGGGGCGATGGCAATCAGCATGGCGGCCAGGATGCTCATTCTTGTATTGTTTGGCATGTGTCCCCCCCATTCCGTTGTGACGTAGAAGCGCATCGACCGACGGCTCGCGGCCACGGAAAGCCACGAAAGATTCCAGCGCGGGTCTGCTGCCTCCAGTAGCGAGTATTTCGCGCCAGAAACGTTCGCCGGTGACACGATCGAGCAGGCTGCCATGGCTTTCGCCCGCTTGTCCATCGACTGCTTCCTCGAATGCCGCGAAAGCATCGGCCGAGAGCACTTCGGCCCATTTGTAGCTGTAATAACCGGCGGCGTAACCGCCCGCGAAGATGTGCGAGAAGGCATGCGGGAAGCGATGCCATTGCGGCGGGAAAAGCACAGCCACTTCGCGCCGCACTTCGTCGAGCAGCGCCAGCACATCCCCGATGGGCACATCCCCGCCCGCGTCGCCCGGCAGGCTGCCGCTGTGCAGGAGTAGATCGAACAGCGAAAACTCGATCTGCCGCACCATCTGCATGCCGCCTTGGAAATTGCGCGCTGCGATCATCTTGTCGTAGAGCGCGCGGGGCAGCGGCTCGCCCGTGTCGACATGGGCGGTCATTGCCGCGAGCACGTCCCACTCCCAGCAGAAGTTTTCCATGAACTGGCTCGGCAATTCGACCGCATCCCATTCCACCCCGTTGATGCCGGAGACGGCAAGCTCGTCGACGCGGGTCAGCAGGTGATGCAGGCCGTGACCGGCTTCGTGGAAAAGCGTGAGCACGTCGTCGTGGGTGAAGGTGGCGGGCTTGCCCGCGACGGGCGCGGGGAAGTTGCACACGAGATAGGCCAGCGGCGTCGTCAGCCAGCCGTCCGCGTCGCGCCAGCGGCTGCGGGCCGAATCCATCCAGGCACCGCCGCGCTTGCTGTCGCGGGCGTGCAGGTCGAGATAGAACTGCCCGATCAGCGCGCCGTCCTTTGCGATGCGGAAAAACCGCGTGTCCGCGTCCCACAACGGCGCTTCGTCGGGGGCGATGTCGACGCCGTAAAGCCTGCGGATGACATTGAAAAGGCCATCGAGCACGCGCGGCTCGGGGAAATACTGCTTCACTTCCTGATCGGAATACGCATAGCGCCGCTCGCGCAGCTTCTCCGACGCATAGGCGACATCCCACGGTTCCAGCGGTGTCAGCCCGAGTTCCTCGCGGGCGAAAGCGGTGAGTTCCGCCAGGTCGCGCTCGGCAAAGGGCCTGGCCTTCGCCGCCAGTTCGCGCAAAAAGGCAAGCGCCTGCGCGGGGGAGGCCGCCATCTTGGGCACGAGCGAGACTTCCGCATAATTGCGGTAGCCGAGCATCGCCGCTTCCTCCGCGCGCAGGGCGAGGATGCGGCCAATCAGGGGGCCGTTGTCCAGCCCGCCGTCGGCGCTGAATTCCGACGCGCGGGTGGCGTGGGCGCGATACATGCGCGCGCGCAGCGCCCGGTCGTCGGCGTACTGCATCACCGGCAGCCAGGAAGGCATGTGCAGCGTGAACTTCCAGCCCGGACGGCCCGCCTTTTCCGCCGCCGCGCGCGCGGCTTCCCGCGCATCGCCGGGGATGCCGGAGAGACCCGCCTCATCCTCAACCCATTCGGCATGGGCATTGGTGGCGTCGAGCAGATTTTCGGAAAACTTCGCCGCCAGTTGGGAGAGTTCCTCCTGGATCGCCTTGAAGCGCGGCTTCAGCGTTTCCGGCAATTCGGCTCCCGAAAGGCGGAAATCCCGGATTTCGTTATCAATGATGCGGCGGCGCACCGGGTTCAGGGCTGCGTAGTCGGGGCTGGCCGCAAACGCCTTGTACTTGCGAAACAGCGCCAGGTTTTGTCCCAATTCGGCGTAGAAGCCCGAAACCTCCGGCAGCATGGCGTTGTACGCCTCGCGCCAGGGGGGAATATCCTGCACGGCATGCAGATGGCCGACGATGCCCCAGGCGCGGCCAAGGCGCTCGCCCGCCGCCGTCATCGGCGCGATGAACCCTTCCCAGCTTGGCGGCGCGGGGTCGGCGCTCAGGCGCTCGATCAGATCGCCATATTCGGCGAGCAGCGAGCGGATGGCGGGCGCGACATGCTCGGGGCGGATGTCGGAAAAACGGGGCAGGGCGGCGAAATCGAGCAGGGGGTTCGTATCGGCGGTGGCGGTCATGGGGCGGAATCCGGAAAGTTCTTCAGGGCAGGGCGTGCCCGGTAAGCCGGGAATAGGCTTCGCGGTATTTATCGGCGGTGCGTGCGATGACTTCCGGTGGCAACTTCGGCCCCGGCGCTTTCTTGTTCCAGTCCAGCGTTTCGAGATAATCGCGCACGTACTGCTTGTCAAACGAAGGCGGGCTGCTGCCCTCGCGGTAGTCGGCGGCGGGCCAGAAACGGGAAGAATCCGGCGTGAGCACTTCGTCGATCAGGTGAAGAACGCCTGCGGCATCGACGCCGAACTCGAACTTGGTGTCGGCGATGAGGATTCCGCGTCCGGCGGCGTAATCGGCGGCTTCACGATAAAGTGCGATGGCCGCCTCGCGCGCCTGCCCGGCCAGCGCCGTGCCACCGGAGCCGACGAGTGCCTCGCAACGGGCGCATGCCTGCGCGAAGGAGATATTCTCGTCATGCTCGCCGACTTCGGCCTTGCTGGCCGGGGTAAAGATCGGCTCGGGCAGTTTTGCCGCCTGCTTCAGCCCCGGCGGCAGGGCGATGCCGCAGATCGCGCCGCTTGCCTGGTAATCCTTCCAGCCGGAACCGATCACATAGCCGCGCACCACGGCTTCTATCGGCAAGGGCTTGAGCCGCCTGACCACCAGAGCGCGGCCATGAACCTGCCCGCGCTCATCGGGCGCGACGACGCTCTCGGGCGCGATGCCCGTAAGCTGATTGGCGATGATGTGCCCGAGGCGGGCAAACCAGAAATTGGCCGTCGCGGTGAGCACCCGCCCCTTGTCCGGGATGGGATCGGGGAGGATGACATCGAAGGCCGAAAGCCGGTCGCTGGCGATAATCAACAGCTTGTCGTCATCGACCGCATAAATGTCGCGGACTTTGCCGCGTCCGAGAAGCGGCAGGCTCTTGATGGAAGATTCAAACAACGGCGCGCTCACGGCGTTCTCCAAGGGTTCATGGCAGGCCGCGCATTATAAGACGCGGCAGTGGATGGCTTCGCTGCGCTCGCAATAACGAGGGGGGCGGCGGCGTTGTCGCACTCATTTCCTGTCATTGCGCGGGCCGTAGGGCCGTGGCAATCCGCCGGGTGCGCCGTGTTCCCGATGGTTTGGACATGGCGGCAGCGTTGTGCCTGCAATGACGATTGGAGCGTTTTCGGTTCGGATGATGACACTCGTCATTGCGAGGCGCGTAGCGCCGTGGCAATCCATACGGCCTGTGGATTGCCGCGCTTCGCTCGCAATGACGAAGGTTTGAAGGATTGCGGCAAAATTTTGTGGCATTGCGACGCCCACCATACCAATACTGTCTGCCTTCCCGAGAAGAAGGTCTGCCTTCTCGGGAAGAAGGTCTGCCTTCCCGGGAAGAAGGTCTGCTTTCTTGGGAAGAAGATCTGCTTTCTTGGGAAGAAGGTCTCCCTTCCCGGAAAGATTGTTGCCAAGGCTGGCAGCATAGACGAACATCTCATTGGTGTAAATCCATGCGGCTTGCAGAACGCCGTTCAGGCGCTCGCTACGACGTGGCAATCCATGCGGCTTACTGGATCGCCACGGCCCTTCGGGCCTCGCAATGACGGCGGTTCTCTTTGGGCTTCAATTTATTGATCTGCTCTATTGTGTGGGCCGCGCCTGTCCCTGTTCGCGTCCAGGCCGTACAATCGGCTTCTTTCATTTGTCGTCATTGCCGCCATGACCCGCAAGAAACTGCCCATCGGCATCCAGACCTTCGCCAAGATCCGGGAAAAGGACGAGTATTACTACGTCGATAAAACACCGTTCGCGTTGCGCCTCATCGATGAAGGCACCCATTACTTCCTCTCGCGCCCGCGCCGTTTCGGCAAGAGCCTGTTCCTCGACACACTGGCGGAACTTTTCGCGGGCAACGAGCCGCTGTTCCGGGGGCTGTACTGCCACGACAAATGGGATTGGACGGTCAAGTACCCGGTCATTCGCATCAGCTTCGGCGGCGGCGTGCCGAAGGGGCGCGCCGCGCTGGAACAACGCATTCGCAACATCCTGCGCATCAACGCCGAAAATCTGGCCTTACCCGACCACCCCGAGCTTTCCGCCGCTGACGGCTTCATCGAACTGATCCACGCCGCCGAACGCCAATACGGCCAGCGCGCGGTGGTGCTGGTTGACGAATACGACAAACCGATTCTCGACAATCTCGCGCAACCGGACATCGCCCGCGAGATGCGCGACGGGCTGCGCGACCTCTATTCGGTCATCAAGGATGCCGATGGGCAGTTTCTTGCGGGTCATGGCGGCAATGACGGCAGGTAAAGGAAGCCGATTGTACGGCTTCCGGCGCAGCGGCGCTCACAACGCCATGAAATGCCGCGACTTTATCAGCCGGATTTCCCCCATGGCGGTGCGGCGCGCGAAGGGGCGGGTCGATTCGATCCCTTCCGTGTAGCGCAATTCGTCGAAACCGGCATAACCGCCCTTCTCCGCCAACGCCTGCGCGACGCGGACAAAAATCTGGCGCGCTTCGCCATCGCCGCCGGTGGCAAGCCGCTTCATGTTGAGACCGATGCGGTGGTGTCCGGTATCGAGTTCCGTGACGCGAATCTCCCAGGTCGGCGCGAGCGGATCGTAAATGCCATAGGCGAGCAGACCGCCCGCCAGGTATTCGGGCTTTAGGTATTGGAGTTGCCTCGCCATCCACACCAGGCCGATGCCCCCGGCGGCGGGGCCGTTGCTTTCTTGCAGGAAATCGCCATGGTTTCGCACCCAGGAGCAGCCCGGTGAAACCAGCAGGACGGCGAAAGCGAACAGCAGCAGAACAGCGCGTTTCATGATCGCCCCTTTTCCCGCTCATTGCAGGTAGTTGAAGAGGGAAAGGCCGCTCACTTTTATGAAGGAGAGTTGCGCGGCTTCGAGGTTGGTTTGCAGTTGTGTGAGGCGCGACATGGCTTCGGCAGCGTCGCTGTCCTGCAAGCGGGAGAGGGTGCTGGCGTATTGCAGATCCATGTCGCTGGAGAGGTTCGCCAGTTGTTCCAGTTCGACCATCTGCGAGCCGGTCTGGGCGCGGATGCGCAG
>JAISNX010000152.1 GCA_031276015.1 Azoarcus sp. | reverse complement strand
TTGGTGACGCGCGATTCGACGATCTCGGCGCTCGCGCCGGTATAAACGGTATCGACGGTGACGATAGGCTCGTCGATGTTGGGATATTCGCGCACCGTGAGCCGCGAGTAAGACATCAGTCCGACCAGCAGCACCATCAGCGACAGCACCGTGGCGAATACCGGGCGTTTGATGCAGGTTTCGGAAAGAATCATGATGGATCGCCTTTGGCCGGAAGCGGTGCGCGCGCCTCCATGAAATCGGCACTCGGCATTTGTCCATCCAGAAAGAAACTGTTCCACATCGCATTCAGCGGAGCGATCACGCGCTCCTTGCCGACAACACGCTCATTGACTTTTTCCAGCGTGTCGGGAAAACGCGGATCGGCGGGCAGGCGCACGGCTTGAGTACGGTTGTCGATGAAAACGGTGCTGATAGTCATGGGTGACTCCGACGCGATATACGCTGACTGTATATGCGATAATGGTACACTTCAACTTCAGGGAGAGTTTGCCGTGAGGATATACCTTCGTTCAGCCATCGGCGCCGCCCCGATCAGCCACCGGCCTTGCCATTATCACGGGCGCGCCGTCGCGCAGCTTGAGCTGGCCCGCGATCACGATGCGGTCGCCGGGGGCAAGCCCCTTGACCACCTCGACCTCGGCGGCGCGGCGGATGCCGGTCTTGACCTCGATCCGGCGCGCATGGCCGTTCTCGATCCGGTACACATACTGCGTCTGGCCGGAAGCCGGAATCAGCGCCGTTTCCGGCACCAGCAACACGTCGTCGCGCTGATCGACGAGCACTTTCACCCGTGCGAACACGCCGGGCCGCAAACGTCCCTCGTCATTGGCGAGGCGGGCGCGCAGCAGCACCGCCCGGCCTTCGGCGTCGACCATCGGGTCGATGGCATCGACCACAGCGGGGAAAACCACGCCCGGCACCACGTCGCTGGTCACTTCCAGCGTCTGCCCCGGCGCGAGGCGGCCAAGGTAAATCTCGGGCAGGCGGAAATCGAGCTTGAGCGTGGCGATGTCCTCGATATTGATGAGCGCATCGCTGTCCTTGACGTAATCGCCCACATTCACCCTGCGGATACCGACGATGCCATCGAAGGGCGCGCGAATGCGGGTACGCGCCAGCCGCGCCTGCGCCAGCGCCACCGAGGCGCGCGCCACTTCGAGCCGGGAAGCCGCCTCGTCCCGCGTGCTGCTGCTCACGAACTTGCCGCTGAAAAGATCCTCGGCCCGGCGGGCATTGGCATCGGCCAGCATCAATTCGGCTTTTGCCTGCTGCAACTCGGCCCGCTGCACGGCGGAATCGAGTTCGATCAGCACCGATCCGCCACGGACGGCGCTGCCATCCTGGAAACGGATCGCCGCCACGCGCCCGGCCACTTCCGGATGCAGGACGACGGACTGATTGGAAACCAGCGTCCCCACCGCCGCGACATCGTCGACGATCGTCCGCGCCGCCACCGCCGCGACTTCCACCAGTACCGGCTGTGCGCTCGCGTCCTGCGTTGCCGCCTTGGGGAGGGATGCAGGAAGGGATGCGGATGGCGCACTGTTTGCATGCCACGCATACGCCCCCAGCCCCGCCAGACCGGCAAGGCACAAAACCGCAATCATCGGACGACGCAAGGACATGAAACCGGACTCCGACCGGACACCAACGAGCATTGTACCTACGTTCTCCAAGCTGTTTTTGTACGAAATAATGAAAAGATAATGACCATTCGCCCACGGGAAAAGCAAGAAAACCCGCGACACCGGCCCGGCAGTGCATCCCTCCCGCGTACAAGCGGGCAAGTCCGGGACGGAAACTTTTCTTATTGTACCTGCATCCCCCCCTGTGTTGCTCAAAATGATGATGAGACAGCTTATCATTCTCGCCTCCGCCTGGATTTGAGCGAATCCGGCCTGGTGTGGCATGGTGTTCTCCGGCATCGGCCCAAACGCAGCGTCGAGCAAGCCCCCGATAATTCGGCCACAAAGAAGCCGTGGCTTCCTGAGGATCATGCGCGGGTCGTGGCCCGCCCCGCGCAATTCGGGTCATGCTTTCTTCGGTTCGCCATGAGGCGCATGGCCATGATCGTCATTGTCGGGAACAGGAATGACGACGACCGTCCCCGCGCTTCCATTGACCCGCACGCGTGTTCCGCTCGGCAGTCGTTGCGTGACGTTGCGCACGGCCATCACTGCGGGAAGTCCCAGTTCCCTTGCCGTTACCGCGCCATGCGACAGCGGGCCGCCGCTTTCGGTGACGACGCCCGCGGCTTGGTAGAACAGCGGCGTCCAGGCCGGGTTGGTGGTACGGGCCACCAGAATGGCGTTCCTGGGAAAGCGCGAAAAATCGTCGGGACTCAGGATGACGAAGGTTTCGCCTTCGGCAATGCCGGGGCTGCCGCCGAGACCTTTCAGCGCGTCGGCGGTCTCCGGTGCCGCGTCGGCCTCGCCGTGGTTCCAAGCGGGCGCGCGATGTCTGGCTTTTTCGTAGCCCGCCTTGTGCCGCTGCGCGGCTTCCCGGATTTTTTCGGGCGCGTTCTCGCGTAGCGCGGCATCGAGCACGGAGGCGGGGCAGAAATAGACCTCATCCGGTGCGTCCAGCGCGCCGAGTTCCACGAGTCGCGCGCCCAGTGCGGCAAGCGCGCGTCGAAAAGGCAGGGTCAGGCGCGTGGTCTGGTAGTGTTCGAGATCGTCGAGTTCGGTATAGACCCGCGCCAGGCGGATGATTTCGCGCGCGGCATAGCGCAGGTTTTCCGGGATTTGCGCAAGCAGGCGCAGTTCGGCTTCGACTGCCGCGATCTTGTGGGGCGCGTTCGGATTACGCGGATCGCCCTGGCCCTCGTCGGGGCATTCGGCAAGCGTCTTGATCTGGTCGAGCACGATGTGCGGCGCTTCGATCCAGGTCGGGCAGTAGGCGTCGAAGTCGAGTTCGCGGTGGCCGTGGCGTTGCAGAAAATCCTGGAACTGGCGCTCAAAGGCCGGGAATTTTCGCAGACGCGCCAGGATGCCTTGCCCGCTTTCGGCGCGTGCCAGTTCCGCCAGGGCGGCATCAGCGCGTATCTGGCGGGACAACGCCCACATTTCGCCATTGACCTGTGCGGTCTTGGTATCCACGCTCGCCAGCAAGGTGTCGAACAGGCGCTGTGCCGCCGCCTGGTCGCGCAATACCAGGAACAACAAGCGGTTGAGCAGCGCATACAGGCTGCGCTGGGTAAGCGAGATGGCGATGTTCGGCAGGAAGTAGGCGCGGCCCAGGTCGCGCACGCGCAGTACGTAGTTCCAGAGTTCGAGCGCGTCCTTGCCGTCCACGCGCTCCTGCATCAGCGCGCCGATGCCGATCAGGTAGGCGTCGAGGTCGCGCATCCACAGGATCGGCAGGTTCTGTGCCCAAGCGTATTGCGCGGCAAGGGCGGGCAACGCGGCGGCGAGCGAGGCGAGATCGGCCCCGATCTCCTTGGGCAGGCGTCCGCCGTAGAGTTCGACGGCGTTCTGGTTGCCGTAGATGTAGTAATCCTTCATGACGAACCACTTGTCGCCGAAGGGCGGCAATCCCATCAGCGCGAAGGAATGGTTGAGCGAGGCGTGAAAGCCTTCCTCGACCAGTTCCCAGGTCATCGGCGTAACCGCGTTGGGGAAGCGCTCGGCCGATTCGTCGCGCGTCCAGCGTGCCGGAATGCGGGTCACGGGACGGGTTTGCAGCAGATACAGCTTGCCGCCGCAAAACGCCCATTCGATGTCTTGCGGAAAGCCGCATTGCTTTTCCGCCGCCAGGGCAAGTTCGGCGACCCGTGCGACCTGCGCCGCGTCGAGCGTCGGCGCGTCGCGTAGTGCTTCCGGTAGAAGCACTACGCGCGTGCCTTGCTGGCCGTTCTCGCGCAAGCTGACGATGGCCTCGTTCTTGCGCGCGATGACCGATTCGACGAGTCCGAAATCATCGCGGCGCACGCGGAATTCATCGACCGGCGCGTCGCCGCCGACCACGCTTTCGCCAAGCCCGAAGGCGGCGTTGATCAGTGCCTCGCGCAAGTTGCCGCGCACCGGATCAATGGAGAAGGCCACGCCCGCGGCTTCCTCGGCGGAGACTTCGACCATGCGCTGGAGAACCACCGCCATGGTGGCGTCGAGATGGTTGATGCCCAGCCGCTCGCGGTAGGGCAGCACGCGTTCGTTCCACAGCGAGGCATAGCAGCGGCGCACGGCATCGAGGATCGCCGGCAGGCCCGAGAGTCCGAGGAAAGTGTCGTGCTGTCCGGCGAAAGCCGCGCCGGGCAGGTCTTCGAGCGTGCCGGACGAGCGTGCCGCGAGTCGCGCGTCGAGCAGGTTTTCTTGCAGCAGCGCCGCTTCGATTTCCCGCGCCAGGCCGTCCGGTAGTGGCGCGTGCAGGATCAGTGCGGTCAGTTTCGCGCTGAGCGATGCGTGATCGCCGGATGTCTCCGCCAGGATCGCCCGGATTTCATCCTGGATCGGTGCGATGAAGGCGCGGTATGCGCGGCTGGTGACGATCACGCCTTCCGGCACGGGCAAGACCCTTGCCGAGCGCGCCAGATTCGCGCCCTTGCCGCCGCTCAAAAAAAGCGCGCCTGCTTCGGGAGCGTGAAAGGGCAAGACCCAGGCGGTGGAATGTTCAGTGTTCATGAGATCGGTTCCCGAAACGGGATTGATGGAGAAAAAGGAGTGTTGCCGCCGCCAGTGCCGTCCCGGCGAGCAGGTCGATGCCGTAGTGGTAGCGCAGATACACGGTCGCCAGGATCAGCGGTGCGCAGATCGCCGCCAGGACCAGCGCGATGCCGAAATAGGCGCGGCGCTTGCACAGCGCGGCACCGGAGGCAAAAAATCCGAAGACATACAGGCTGACGCCGCAATGCAGACTGGGAAACACATCCATGCCGGTGACGCCTTGCTCCACCACGTCGACCAGCATCCGGGTAATCGCACCGCCCTGCGGCGGATAGGGGAACAGCGACGGAAAGGCGAGGAACGGCCCGCCCGCCGGAAGCAGCAGGTAGCCGACGAAGCCGAAGATGTACATCACCGTCAGTCCAAGAAAGAAGCGCCGCGATTCCGGCGTCTGCCGTTTCCAGGCGAACCAGCAGACCGGCAGCAGCACCAGGAAATAGAACTGCGCGTAGCCGAAGCTCACGACTTCCGAGAGCGCGAAGCTCTCCAGGCGTAGCGCGTGTTCCGGCAGGCTGAGGCCGCCCCACAGCGCCCGGTCGATGGCCAGCAGTTCGGCGTCGAACACGCGCGCGATCCAGAATTGCCGGATCGCCTTGAAAAGCGGAAAGGCCAGCCAGAGGCCCGCGAACAGCACCGTTCCGCGCCAAACAGCGAGGCGCTCGCGCGTCATGACATGCAAAATCCCGAAAAAGAAGGCGCAGGCCAGCACGGCGTTCAGTCGCAGGAGTGCGTCGCTTCCCTGCCAGGCGGCGATCGTGCCCAATGCCGTCATCGTCGCAATCAGCGCCACGGCGGCCCAAGCGATCCGGCGTTCCGCCTTGATAAATGCCAGGTTCATGGCCACTGCCGACAGCCGACCCAGGCGAGCGCCGAAGCGACACCGATGGGCAGTGGGAAAAGGAAGAACAGGAGAAGCAGAATCGGCAGCCAGGCGAGCGCGACGGCAAAACCGCCGAGAAAACGGAAGAACGTGACGGTGTTCCTGCCATCCGCCCTGCCTCCCGCCCATTTCCCGGCCAGCAGTACCGGCGCGAACAGCAGGCAAAAGACGGCAATACAAGGCAGCGCCCACCATATCGCATGCTGTTTGGGGAGCGCGGGTGCCTCCGGTAGCGGAGAATGGCGCGCGACTTCCTGCCAGTAAAGGAAAGCGCGCGCGTAGGAGGGCTGCTCGTTCGTCCCCGGCGCAGGCGGCGGCGAGTACTCGGCATGACCATCCGCCGCCGCCGCGGCCAGCCGTTCTACCTGGGCGAAACTTTGCGCATCGGGACAATTGACCGACACCGCATCCAATGCCGCGCCCATTGCCGCCAGCAGGCGCTTTTCCCAACGGCGCGGATGCTCGTCGGGCAGGCGTGGCGGCAGATCGACGGGATTTCCCGGCAGGATTTCGGCCTCGGAACGAAACGTATCGGGTTGGCGGTAAAACAGTCCCAACGGCACGACTTGCGGCGTCACGCCGTCTTCCAGGAGACGCCGGACGATGCGCGCGCATCCGGCCTGGTAAGGCTGCGGACAATGGCCCCATTCGCTGCTGCCTTCCGGGAAAAAGGCCAGCGTCCCGCCCGATTCCAGATACACGCGGGCGGCCTCGAAGGGATCGGCGAACTCGCCGCGCGCCATGCCGTAACGCCGCCGATCCTTTTCGCGCACGATGGGAATGCCGGTGAACATCAGGCGCAGCAACGGGTGCCGCAGAAGCTGCGCGGAGAGCGCGAATTGCGCTTCCGGATAGGCAAGGAGCGCCACGTAGCCATCAATCGCGCCATTGCGATGGCTGACCAGCAGGAAACGCGGCTTCCCCGCCTCGCGTGGCGGCAACGGGCCAGCCAGCGCAACGCGGCGAAAATAGAATCCACGCATCAAGGCAATCAGCCCGCGCCGCCACCAAGGCAGGCTCAACGTCCTTTGCCCGGACACGTTCTTTGGTGGAATGGGCGGAGAGCACATTGGATTGACCTTGTGGAAAACCGCATACGAAGGGGCGAAATATAGTTGATATTTTGTTTTTCGGGGTCGTGCTGGCGTAAACGCGGGCAGAGGTTACGCACCGGCATCTTCGCTTCATCGACACCATCGCCTGCGGATGGACGCGTGGGGAACTCCCGACACATTTTTTGATACTCGTTTGCAAAAAGCAACTTATCTCATTATTATTCCGGGTCTGTTTCTGTTCTGCTAATGGAGCACACACAAGATGTCTACCAAGGTACTTTCCCCCCCCGCTTAAATCCACTTTGCCGCAATCTGCGGTATGCCCTGCTGGGCATGACGCTGGCCCTGCCCGCTGCCGCGCAAGAAGCGGGGCCAGAATCCGAACCTGAAACCGTCCTCCAGGAAGTCCGCGTGCTCGGCACGGCGGAAGAAGAACTGAAACAGGCTCCCGGCGTCTCCACCATCACCGCCGAGGACATCGA
>JAISNX010000140.1 GCA_031276015.1 Azoarcus sp. | reverse complement strand
TTGAGTCAGTCGCCAGTGCGACCACGGGGAAACGTGTCGGAAAGCAAGCCGGTACGACGAACGGATTGCCACGGCACTGCGCGCCTCGCAATGACGGGCATGGATGGTGCCGCAATGCCTCAATCCCTCGTCATTGCGAGCGAAGCGCGGCAATCCACAGGCCGCATGGATTGCCACGGCGCTGGCGCGCCTCGCAATGGCGATTAAATGGCGATTGCCCCGCCGTCCCCAGCACCGCGATCACGCGGTTGTGACTCCGGCTGTTTTGCGGTCGTGACCCGCCCCCGGCCTGAAATTCCGGAAATCGACCGCCATCCACATCCCATCGCCCGCTATCTGCCATTCCCCCCGACCGAAACAAGCAGATCGCTTTCAAAAACATCCTGCGGCGAAACAACAGGTTCGTTCAGCGGAATGTTTTCCCCATAGCGTTCGCGCAATTCTTCCCGCACGGACGGGTGTGTCAAATCGAAGTCGCCAAGTCGACGGATTTTCCCCACTTCCAGTCCCAGGGCGCGGGAATAGATTTTATGGACGAGTTCGGAACAATAAATACGTTCATCGCCCCAGCCAAAAGTAGAATCGTAAGGCTTGCCCTTGAAGTATTCTCCGGCCTTCCTGATTTTGCCGATCGCTTCCGCCGTCAGAATGGTATCGGCGTTTTTCAGCCTCTTGAGCGCGTACCGGCCACCCTTGCCGAGCGCGATCCATTCCTGCAACGGCAGATAACGCACAGGCCCGACGGCTTCGTAGACATAAAACTGTTTCCCGATCTTCAGGACAATGCCGCAGTGGGAATAACGGGAATGCGTCGCCAATTCAATCGCCTTGCTCTGCGAGGAAAGGGAGGACTGGAAAATAATGTCGCCCTCCCGAAACCCGGAAACGTCGAAATGCCCGTCCTCCCAGTGCAAGCCGCGTTTCCGCCCACGAGGAAAACCGCCAGGATCACGCTCGCCAGGTTTCGATAAAAAAGATGCCGCATGCCTTGTTTCCTCCCAAATGCCGCGAACGAACCGCTCGCCGGACAAATTGTAATCACTCATCGCTCCGCCAGTTCGTAGCCCGTGCTGCGCCCACCACCGGGCGACTTCTCCAGCACATCCAGTTCCAGCAATTGCGTGATGTCGCGTAGCGCGGTTATCGGGCGAGCACTTGGCGATGGCCGCCCACTTGCTGCTGGTGAGTTTGCCCTCGAAGCCGTCGATCAGGCAGTTGGCCGGTTGGGCCAGTCCTCGATCTGCCAGATGCCGCATTTTCTCCGTAAATCATGCGGAGATTAGAGCAAATCAACTTTATGAGGCTCATGTCAGACTGATCGTCATTGCGAGGAGCGAAGCGACGTGGCAATCCACACGGCTTACTGGATTGCCACGGCCCTTCGGGCCTCGCAATGACGGCGGTTCTCTTTGGGCTTCAATTTGTTGATCTGCTCTAAGCGCCCGATTCACCGCAAGGACAAGCCAGAAGGCCCCTATCCCGCCGCCGCCTCCAGCGCCATCGTCATGTCCGCGCGCAGGTCGGCGACGTTTTCCAGCCCGGCGGCGATGCGCACGAGCGTGGGGGAAATCCCGGCTTTTTGCATGTTTTCGGGGCTGAGCGAGGCTTCCCACATGGAGGCCGCATGCACCACCAGCGTTTCGACGCCGCCCAGGCTCACCGCGTGCCGGGCGAGCTTGAGCGAGGCGGCGAAGCGTTTCGCCGTTTCGTACCCCGTCTGCGCGCCGCCCTTGAATTCGGCGCTCAGCACGCCGCCGCCGTGCCGCATCTGGCGCTGGAAAAGCGCGTGCTGCGGATGGGTTTCCAGCGCCGGATAATGCACTTGCGCGATGGCCGGATGTTCTTGCAGGAAGCGCGCCAGCGCCAGCGCGTTTTCGTTCTGGCGCGCGACCCTCAACGGCAGGGTGCGCAGGCCGCGCAGGAGCAGGAAAGCGGTGAAGGGGCTTACATTCGTGCCCAGCATGATCGAGCGTTTCCAGATTTTCTCGATGATGTCGGCGTCGCCGCAGACGACACCCGCAATCAGGTCGCTGTGCCCGCCCAGGTATTTGGTGGCGCTGTGCAGAACGAGGTCGATGCCGAAATCGCGCGGGCGCTGGTTGATGGGCGAGGCGAAGGTGTTGTCGGCCAGGGTGAGGATGCCGCGTTCGCGCGCGAAACGGGCGACGGCGGCAAGGTCGGTGAGCGCCAGGGTTGGATTGGAGGGCGTCTCCACGACCATCAGCTTGGTGTTCGGGCGCGCGGCCTTGCAAAAAGCTTCGGCGTCGCGCTGGTCGACGAGCGTGACTTCCACCCCCATGCCCGGCAGGAGATCGGTCAGGAGTTGGGCCGTGCCCATGTAATGCGCGGTTTGCGCCACGATGTGCTCGCCCGCTTTCACCAGCGAGAGCAGGGATGTGCTCATTGCGCCCATGCCGGAGGCGCACAACAGCGCGGATTCCGCGTTTTCCAGGCGGGCAATGAGCCGTTCGCAACGCGCCTGCGTGGGATTGCCGTAGCGGGCGTAGTAGCGCGGGTGACGCGGTGCGTTCGCCATGGCGGCGAATTCGCCGGAAGTCCGGGCGCTGTAGGTGGAAGCCGTGTGAATGGCCGGAGCCAGCGCCGTGTCGTTCAGTTCCGGATGCGCAGCATCCACGTCGCCATGGATGACGAGAGACAGGATGTCGAGTGTAGAGGGAGCGTGATTCATCGAAATTGCCGTTGCCTGTTCAGACAGTCCTGTGCCGTCTTGGAATAGCAAAGAAATTTCTCAGCCGAACTATCATCCAGACAAGTCACAACCAGTTGATCAAAAAGATCGTTGCGGTGATCCCACACAGGGATGCGGCCTCGATCATGGATATTTTTCTGTCCGTTGGCAAGCAGAACCCATACGAGAATGCGAGCAAATCGCGCGCAATCTATGCACTTGACTTGCACTTCGTATGGTCAGTATGATAGTGTCCGCTACTCGACCGCTACGGACAGGTCTGGTTGCAGGGTTGCAGGGCCTGCGTGTTGATGAACTTTTTTGTTGGAGGGGTGCGATGGACTTGGCTACGTTCAGTGCGACAAGCTTGATTGCCATATTGGCTGCGATAGTGGTGAGCATACTGATACCTGTAGATGGCATTGCTGACAAAATAGGCAAGCTTCACGCGAAGGAACAGGAACCACAGGTACAGATGGTCATGACTAACGAGCGGATTCTGCGTGATGAACTTGGGGAATATCTGATTCTGCATAATGAACTTGAAGAAGCCTATGAGCCGCCCGATGATGAAATTATGACGTCGAAAGATGAAGAGGCAGAATCGGCGGAAATGGCGAAAATGGCGAAAATGTATGGGGGAGGATGAAAATAAAAGCGGATGAATGAAACACATAAAGACTTTCATCCTGCCAGGTAGCAGAACGGATATGGGGGGGAGGAATACATGGAGCAGAATACTGCCAAAGAAGAAGGTAGGACGGAGGAGGAGAAACGTGTAGGAATCCAAAAGACTCGCGCAGAGATCGGGAAGCTTATCGCTGAGACGATTAATTCTTACGCAACAACCGTGCTGAAAGTTGGAGCACCATTTGCAGCGCTTGCAGGATTTCTTTTTCAATCCATCAGCGTTACCGTGTTGTTTTTCGTGGTGTTCGGAATATTTACGCTAATCCTTATTTTATTGAAGAAGCGCTATCATAAACGTATCGCCGAGCTTGAACGTAGTCTTGAAGAGGCACGACGCAAAATCGGCATACTTGACGACATGGGAATTCATCGCTCTATAAGGTATGATGAAGACAAGACCCATAAGGCCAGCCATACCAGCCTTACCGAAGCATGGAAGGATTTTGCAGAGAGAATCAGGGACGACGGAACCGATCCGAAAATCCTTCGCATTCTGGGTGTTACAGGCTGGGATACCTTCGGAAAACCTGGTTCTCCCTTGCATGAGAAGCTGGCATATTTTAAGGGAATAGTCCTGATTCTCTTGCTGAACCCAGCATCACCCTTATTCAAGGAAAGGGCGAACAGCAGCGGAGCAAAACTAGAAAAATTCCAGGAAGACCATGCTGAATGCGTTGATCGTTGTAAGAAACTGGCGGAGAACGGGGTAAAAATAATGTTGAGATATTATGATGATTTCAAGCCCATCTGGAAAATAGTCTCCCTGGACAACAACTATGCCTGGGTGCAGCATTACCGTGATGGGTACGATGTGCACAAGACATCCGCTTACCTTCTATCAAGATACTCCAAAAAGGGCAAAAGACGGTTCGGCACCACCCTGCTTTATCCGATCACCGCAGTTTTCGAGCGCCGATGGGAGGCAGCAACTCCGGTTTTGCCGCCACCCCGATCTGACCGACGCCATAGTGATCGAAGGAAAGAAAATCGGAGGAAGGAAACCCAAGTCTTTCCATTACCACCGCCCCACCTCCCCGCCGCCTCAGGTGCGGCGGCAGGGAGGGGAATGTAGTCGGAGGCGCGTCAGGAAAGCGGTTGGGCGTTGCCGAGCGCCGTGGTGTTGAACCCGGCATCGACGTAGAGAATCTCGCCGGTAATGCCGCTTGCCAGATCCGAACAGACGAAGGCGGCGGCGTTGCCGACTTCGTCGATGGTCACATTGCGGCGCAGGGGCGCGTTGTGCGCGTTGAACGACAGCAGCTTGTTGAAGCTGCCGATGCCCGAAGCCGCCACGGTCTTGATCGGCCCGGCGGAAATGGCGTTGACGCGCGTGCCCTCCGGCCCCAGGCAGGCGGCCAGGTAACGCACGGAGGCTTCCAACCCCGCCTTCGCCAAACCCATCAGGTTGTAGTTGGGCATCGTGCGCACCGCGCCCAGATACGTGAGCGTCAGCAGGCTGCCCTGGCGGCCCCGCATCAAGGGCCTGGCGGCCTTGGCGAGTGCCGGAAAGGAATGGACGCTCACTTCCAGCGCGGTACGGAAAGCCTCGCGCGAAAAACCGTCGAGGAAATCGCCGTCGAGCGCCTCGTTGGGCGCGTAGGCGATGGAATGCACGAGACCGTCCAGGCCATCCCATGATTCGCCGAGGCTGTCGAACAGTGCCGTGATCTGGCTGTCATCCTGGACATCGAGCGGGAAAAGCAGGGAACTCCCGAAATCGGCCGCCACCTTCGCAACCCGCTCATGGAATCGCTCGTTCTGGTAAGTAAAAGCAAGCTGCGCGCCTTCGCGGTGCATGGCCTTGGCGATGCCGTAGGCAATCGAGCGGTTGCCCAGCACGCCGGTAACGAGAATACGCTTGCCGACAAGAAAACCCATGGATCGGTAACTCCAGGTGGCGGGAGAGAGAGCCGCGATTATAGCCAAAACCGTGCTGCAATAGCCCGATTCCGCATTACGGCATATGGCGCGGCGGTGACAGGCGACGGCCTGGCCGAAACCCGCTCATGACGGATCACGATTCCGGGCAAAAACCTGCCAGAATTGCGCCCGTGCCGATAGACCGTCCCATCCGTTGCTTTTTTGCTACCCGCGCCCTGGCTCGCGCGGGGATCGTGCTCGCGCTCGCCGCCTGCGGCCCGCTGCCCAACGACCCCCACCCCATCGGCGAACGCGGCCAGAACATCCTCTACAGCGCCTTCATGGAGCGGCCCCGGCATCTCGACCCGGTGCAATCCTTCGTCGAAGACGAAGCCACTTTCCTCTACCAGATCGTCGAACCGCCCCTGCAATACCATTACCTGAAGCGGCCCTACGCGCTCGAACCCGCCGTGGCCGCGCGCATGCCGCAGGTGCGTTACTTCGCGGCGGACGGGCGCGAACTGCCCGACGCCGCCGACCCTTCGCTTGTCGCGCGCAGCGTCATCGACATCCGCATCCGCCCCGGCGTGCGCTACGCCCCCCATCCGGCCTTCGCCCTGGATGCGCACGGCAAGCCCCGATATGCCGCTCTCACCGAAGCCGACCTTGCCGACATCCGCCGCCCCGCGGACTTCCCCGAACAGGGCAGCCGCGAGTTGCTCGCCAGGGACTTCGTCTACCAGATCAAGCGCCTCGCCCATCCCCGCCTGCACTCCCCGATTCTCGAACTGATGTCCGAATACCTGCCGGGCCTCAAGAACCTGCACGGCGCACTGTCCGCGCACATCGCGGCGCATCCGGACGAGTGGCCCGACCTCGACGCCTTTCCCCTCGATGGCGTGGAAGTGCTGGACGATTACACCTACCGCATCACCCTGAAGGGCCTGTACCCGCAATTCCTGTACTGGCTCTCCATGCCCTTTTTCGGCCCGATCCCCCGCGAGGTCGACCGCTTCTTCTCGCAGCCCGGCATGGTCTCGCGCAACCTGACGCTGGATGCCTGGCCCATGGGCACGGGGCCGTACATGCTGGTGGAGAACAACCCCAACGCCCGCATGACGATGGCGAGAAACCCCCACTACCGCCACGACACCTACCCCTGCGAAGGCGCGCCGGGCGATGCCGAAGCGGGGCTGCTGGAAGACTGCGGCAAGGCCCTGCCCTTCATCGACAAGATCGTTTTCTCCCGCGAGCGCGAAGCCATCCCCTATTGGAACAAGTTCCTGCAAGGCTATTACGACGCCGCCGGGATTTCCTCCGACAACTTCGACCAGGCCGTCAACCTCGGCAGCCAGGGCGAAGTCACCCTCTCCGACGACATGAGCGCGCGCGGCATCCGGCTGGCCACCTCCATCTCGCCTTCCATCTTCTACCTCGGCTTCAACATGCGCGACCCGCTGGTGGGCGCGGGCAATGCCGATGCCGCCACGCGGGAGCACGCGCGCCTGCTGCGCCAGGCCATTTCCGTGGCCCTCGACGTGGAAGAATACATCTCCATCTTCCTCAACGGGCGCGGCATCCCCGCCATGCAGCCCATCCCGCCCGGCATCTTCGGCGCGCACGAAGGCGAGGCAGGCATCAACCCCGTCATCTACACCTGGCAGGACGGCAAACCCCGTCGTCGCGGCCTGGACGACGCCAAAAGGCTCCTGGCCGCCGCAGGCTGGCCAGACGGGCGCAACGCCAGGACCGGCGAACCCCTCCTCATCAACTTCGACACCACCGCCACCGGCATGGGCGACAAGGCCGTCGTCGACTGGCTGGCAAAACAGTTCCGCGCCCTCGGCGTGCAATTCAACGTGCGCACCACGGACTGGAACCGCTTTCAGGAGAAGATTCTCCAGGGCAATGCCCAGATCTTCTTCATGGGCTGGAACGCCGACTATCCCGACCCCGAAAACCTGCTGTTCCTGCTCCACGGCCCGCAGGGCAAGGCGGACGGCCAGGGCAACAACGCCGCCAACTACCGCAACGCGGAATACGACCGTCTTTTCGAGCGCATGAAAATCCTGCCCGACGGCCCCGAGCGCCAGACCGTCATCGACCGCATGACGGACATCCTCCGGCACGATGCCCCATGGGTATTCTGGCACCACCCCAAAGCCTACTCGCTCCAGCACGGCTGGCTCTACAACCGCAAGCCCGGCAACATCGTGCGCAACACCCTCAAATACCAGCGGCTCGACCCCGCCGCGCGCGAGGCGGCCCGCCTGCAATGGAACCGCCCCACGCGCTGGCCCCTCGCCGCGACCGCCGCGCTGCTGCTCCTCTTCATCTTCCCCGCCCTGCGATTCTGGCGGCGGCACGAACGGGCCACCGCCACCCCGGACAGCAAGGAAACCCCCTGAATGTCGGCCTACATCCTCCGGCGGCTGCTCTACGCCCTTCCCATCCTTTTCGGCGTCAACCTCTTTACCTTCCTGCTCTTCTTCGGCCTCAACTCGCCCGACGACATCGCGCGCATGCAGCTTGGCGCGAAGTACACCACCACCGAAGCCATCGAACGCTGGAAAGCCGAGCGCGGCTACGACAAGCCCATGTTCTGGAACCCCGCCCGCGCGGGCATGGAAAAACTCGGCGACACCCTGTTCGTCGACAAATCGCTGCGCATGTTCACCTTCGACTTTGGCCGTGCCGGCGACGGCCACGACATCGCCCGCGAAATCCGCAGCCGCATGTGGCCGTCCCTTGCCGTCGCCCTGCCCACCTTCGTGCTGGGCCTCTTTGCCGCCATCGTATTCGCCCTGCTGCTCGTCTTTTTCCGCGCCACCGTGCTCGACTTCTGGGGGGTGGCCCTCTGCGTGGCCATGATGTCCATCTCCAGCATGTTCTACATCATCGGCGGCCAGTGGCTCGTCTCCAAGACCTGGGCGCTCGTCCCCGTCTCCGGCTACGCGGGCGGCATCGACATGGCGCGCTTCCTCGGCCTGCCCGTCCTCATCGGCGTCGTTGCCGGACTGGGCGCGGGCACCCGCTGGTACCGCACCATCTTCCTCGAAGAAATCTCGCGCGACTACGTGCGCACCGCCCGCGCCAAGGGACTCTCCGAACTCGCCGTGCTTTTCCGCCATGTGCTCAGGAATGCCCTCATCCCCATCCTCACCGGCGTCGTCGTCGTCATTCCCTCGCTCTTTCTCGGCAGCCTGCTCATGGAGTCCTTCTTCGCCATCCCCGGCCTGGGCAGCTACACCATCGACGCCATCCGCAGCCAGGACTTCGCCGTCGTGCGCGCCATGGTCTTCATCGGCTCCGTGCTCTACATCGTCGGCCTGATACTCACCGACCTCTCCTACACCCTGGCCGACCCCCGCATCAGGCTCGGATAGCACGCCATGAACGTCCAGCCCGTCCTGCTGCTCACCGACCTGCTCGTCTTCGCCCTCATCCTCGTCGCGCTCGCCCTGGCCGTGCGGGCCAGAAACCACGCCCCGTCCCGCGATGCCTGGCGGCGGGTCGGCCGTCGGCCCGCCGCCATGGGCGCGGCTGTCATCCTCCTCGTCTTTGCCGTCATCGGCTTCCTGGACAGCCTGCACTACCGCGAACCCCTGCCGCCCGCGCCGGGAGAGGCCGCCGCCGCGCAGCCCCGGTATTCCGCCGAAGTCCTCAGCGTGCTCGACGCCCTGCTCGCCCCCCTGCGCCTGCAAACCGAAAAAACCTACTCCGCCCCTTTCGCGCGCCAGCTTTTCCAGCGCGAAACCATCGAGCAGCCCGGCGGCGGACAGGCGCGCATCCATCCCCGCCTCGTTTACGGCGCGCGCCACCTCCAGCCAGAGGATTCCCTCCTCGCCGATATCGCGCGGCGGCTCGCCTGGACGCCGCTGGTCGCGCTGGCCGCCAGCGGCCTGCTATTGCTGGCGCTTGCCGCCCCGGGTGCCCGCCGCCATCCCGGCGGGTTGCGCGCCGCCATGCGCCGCATCCTCAGCGGACGCGGCACCCTCGCCTGGCGCGCCGTGCTTGTCGTCGCCTTCCTCCTTGCCCTGCTGATCGCGGCGGGCATCGCGCTGGCCCCCCACTACCACATCCTCGGCACCGACAAAGTGGGGCAGGACGTTCTTTATCTCTCGCTCAAGAGCGTGCGCACGGGGCTGGTCATCGGCACCCTCACCACCCTCATCATGCTGCCCTTCGCCATCAGCCTCGGCATCGCGGCGGGCTACATGGGCGGCTGGGTCGACGATGCCGTGCAATACCTCTACACCGTCCTCAACGCCATCCCTTCCGTGCTGCTCATCGCCGCCTCCGTACTCATGATGCAGGTTGCCATCGACACCCACCCGCAATGGTTCGACACCGCCGCGCAGCGCGCCGACGCGCGGCTGCTCGCCCTCTGCGCCATTCTCGGCATCACGAGCTGGACGGGCCTGTGCCGCCTGCTGCGCGGCGAAACCCTCAAACTGCGCGAACTCGACTACGTCCAGGCCGCGCGCGCCTTCGGTGCCTCCACGGCGGCCATCCTGCAACGGCACATCCTGCCCAACGTCATGCACATCGTGCTGATAAACGTCGTGCTGGATTTTTCCGGCCTGGTGCTGGCCGAAGCCGTGCTGTCCTACGTCGGCATCGGCGTCGATCCGGGCACCATCAGCTTCGGCAGCATGATCAACATGGCCCGCACCGAACTCGCCCGCGAGCCGATCGTCTGGTGGTCGCTCACCTCGGCCTTCATCTTCATGTTCGTGCTCGTGCTCTCGGCCAATCTGCTGGCCGATGCCGTGCGGGACGCCTTCGATCCCGGCGGCGGGAGATAGTCCACTCCCCGCAGCCCCTGTGATGCATTTCGCCTTGGCGAGCTTCGCTGCCGAGGCGATGATCTCCGCGTCCATATCGGAGAGGACTCCAGCAATGGCGGCTTGTTCTTCGAGTGTTGGCGGCAACCGAACGGAATACTCTTGAGCGTTCCCCGCGCGAGCGGGGATGAACCTTTTCCCGATGCCCGATTCCTGACGCGCGTCCCCCATGCGAGCGGCGGGGTTCGCGCGCGTTCACACGCCGAACGGGTGGCGGCGCAGGATGGTTTCTTCCCGCTCGGGGCCGGTGGAGACGATGTCGATGGGCGCTTCGCAGATTTCTTCGATGCGGTGCAGATAGGCGCGCGCTTCCGGCGGCAGGGCGCGCCAGTCTTTCGCGCCGACGGTGGAAGTATTCCAACCGGGCAGGGTCTCGTAGACCGGCTGGCAGCGGCTCACTTCTTCCGCGCCGAGCGGCAAAAGGCCGGTTTGTTCGCCATCGAGCGTATAGCCGGTGCACAAGCGAAGTTCGGCAAGGCCGTCGAGTACGTCGAGCTTGGTGATGCACAGGCCAGTGACGCCGTTGATGAGGATCGACCGCTTGAGCGCGGCCAGGTCGAGCCAGCCGCAGCGCCGTTTGCGTTGGGTGACGGTGCCGACTTCGCGCCCGCGCGTGGACATTTGTTCGCCGGGGCTGCCTTCGGCTTCGATGTCGAGTTCGGTCGGGAAGGGGCCGCCACCGACGCGGGTGCAGTAGGCTTTGGTGATGCCGAGTATGTAGTGCAGGCTCCCCGGCCCCAGTCCGGATCCGGCGGCGGCCTGCCCGGCCACGCAGTTGCTGGAGGTGACGAAGGGATAGGTGCCGTGGTCGATGTCGAGCAAGGCACCTTGCGCGCCCTCGAACAGCAGCGAGCCGCCCGCCCGGTTGATGGCGTGAAGCCCGGCGGAGACATCGGCGACCATCGGGCGCAGTTTTTCGCCGTCGGCCATGGCCTGGTCGAATACGGCCTGGAAGTCGACCGCGGGCGCTTTCAGGTATTGCGTGAGCACGAAGTTGTGGTAGTCGAGGTTGGCGCGAAGTTTGGCGGCAAAGCGGTCGCGGTCGAAGAGGTCGTAGACCCGCAGGGCGCGGCGGGCAACTTTGTCTTCATACGCAGGGCCGATGCCCTTGCCGGTGGTGCCGATTTTGTCGCCCTCGGTCTTGGCCGCCTCGCGGGCGAGGTCGAGGGCGCTGTGATGGCCGAGGATGAGCGGACAGCCGGGGCTGACTTTGAGACGGTCGCGCACTTCGATGCCCCCGGCTTCCAGTCTGCGGATTTCGTCAAACAGGTGGTGGATGTCCAGCACGACGCCATTGCCGATGAAGCAGGCGACGCCTTCGTGGACGATGCCCGAGGGGACGAGGTTGAGTTTGTATTCGGTTTTGCCAACGACGAGGGTGTGACCGGCGTTGTGCCCCCCCTGGAAGCGCACCACGCCCTGGGCGTGTCCGGCCAGCCAATCGACGATTTTGCCTTTGCCTTCGTCGCCCCATTGGGTGCCGACAACGACTACGTTCTTTGCCATGTTCACTCCTTTTCGGAAAGCGCGGCGACCGTCCAGCGACCTTCGCGTTTTACCAGTTGCCGGTCGCAACCGGCGGCTTGCCATGTTCCATCATGTCCGGGAAGCGTGTCGACGACGATTTCGCCCGCTCCCCGCAGGCGCGCGATCTCGTCGGCCAGCGCCGGGTCTTTCGGGGCGGGGGCGAGGATCGCGCCGGGTTGCACCGCTTCGGGGGAATTCCGCACGAGTTCCCGAAGATCGAGGCTGAAGCCGGTGGCCGGGCGCGCCCGCCCGAAGGCTTCGGCCACGCGGTCGTAGCGTCCGCCCAGGGCCAGCGCCGCGGGCGCGTCGCTGCCGTAGGCGGCGAATACGAGGCCGCTGTGGTAGTGGTAGCCGCGCAGGTCGGCCAGGTCGAAGCCGAGCGGCAGGCCGTCGAGTTCTTCGGCCAGGCAGCGCAGGTCGGCAAGCGCGGCGGCAATTTCGGGGATTCGCGGCAGGCGGCGGGCGGCTTCGTCGAGCGTGTCCGTGCCACCGTAAAGCGTGGGCAAGGCAAGGAGGGCATCGCGGGCATCCGCCCGGCTCGTCGCCAGCAGGGCACGCAGGCCGGGAACGTCCTTGCTTTGCAGGAGGCCGAAGGCTTCTTCGCGCTCGGCGTCCGCCAGTCCGGCGCGCGCGGCCAGGGCATGGAAAAGCCCGACGTGGCCGATTTCGATGCGCGTGGCCGGTACGCCCGCCAGGCGCATGACGATGTCCAGCAGGCGCAGGATTTCGATGTCGGCTTCAAGCCCGGCGTGGCCGTAGAGTTCGGCTCCCAGTTGCAGGGGTTCGCGGGTGGCGGTGAGGGAGGAGGGCCTTGTGTGCAGGACGCTGCCGCAGTAGCACAGGCGCGAGACACCCTGGCGGTTGAGGAGGTGGGAGTCGATGCGCGTGACTTGCGGGGTCATGTCGGCCCGCACGCCCATGACGCGCCCGGAGAACTGGTCGACGAGCCGACAGGTGCGCCATTGCAGATCGCGCCCCGCGCCGGTGACGAGGGCATCGAGGTATTCGACGAGCGGCGGCATGACGAGCTGGTAGCCGCGCGCCCGGAAGGTATCGAGCAGGCGGCGACGCAGGTTTTCGAGCCGGGCGGCTTCGTCCGGCAGAACGTCTTGTATGTAGTCCGGCAAAACCCATCGCATGGCGGATCAGTTCCAAACAAACAGCAAGAACAGCAGGGCAAGGCCCGCGAGCACGGAGCTAAGCCCGGCGTAGCGTATCTGTCCGTTTTTCATGCTGGTGAGAAAGCGGAAAACCTCCCGCCACAGGGCGGGAGCAAAAAGGGGGACGCATCCTTCGAGGATCAGCATCAAGGCAATGGCGGTGAGCAGGATGGTGCCCATCGTGGTGAGGGTCAGCGTTTGCCTTGCGGCCCTTTCAGGTATTTGAAGAAGTCCGCGTCCGGCGCGACGACGATGACGTCTTCCTTGCTGGCGAAGCTTGCGCGGTAGGCTTCCAGGCTGCGGTAGAAGGAGTAGAACTCCGGATCCTGGCCGTAGGCTTCGCCGTAGATCGCGGCGGCCTTGGCGTCGCCTTCGCCCTTGATCTGCTGCGCTTCGCGCATGGCTTCGGCGACGATGACATCGCGCTGGCGGTCGGCGTCGGCCTTGATCTTCTCGGCATCCGCCGCGCCCCGCGAGCGCCGTTCGTTGGCAACGCGCGTTCTTTCGGCTTTCATCCGCGAATAGACGTTGCCGGAAACTTCGTCGGGGTATTCGACTCTTTTGAGCCGCACGTCGACGATTTCCACGCCGATGGGTTGCGCTTCCTTGTTGGCGCGCTCGCTCATCTGCCGCATGATGGTGTCACGCTCGCCCGAGATGACTTCCTGGACGGTGCGCCGACCGAATTCTTCGCGCAGTCCGGCATCGACCGCCTGGTTGAGACGGATGATGGCGCGCGCTTCATCCCCGGCCACGGCCTGGTAGTAGAGCTTGGGGTCGGCGATCCGCCATTTGACGAAGTAGTCGACGATGACGTTCTGCTTCTCGGAGGTGAGGAAGCGTTTGGGATCGGAGGTATCCATGGTCAGGATACGGCGGTCGAAGTAGCGCACGTTCTGGATGATCGGCAATTTGAACTTCAGCCCCGGTTCCTTGATGATTTCCTTGACTTCGCCAAACTCGAACACGATTGCATATTGGCGCTGGTCGACGACGAACAGCACCATGGAGGCGAGCGCCAGCAAAATGAGCAGCGCGCCGCTGATGAGCACGGACAGTTTGTCTCGCATTAACGTTCTCCCCGTTCGCGGTCGCGCATCAGGTCGCGGTCGCGCGGATTGATCTGTAGCAACGGCTCCGACGCGGACGGCTCGGGCGGCATGGATGAGGGGTCGGCCATCGCGGCGGAAACCGCGGCGGCGCGCGCGCCCGTCTGCTGGACGAGTTTGTCGAGCGGCAGCAGGAACAGGTTGTTCCCGCCCTTGTCGTCGATCATCACTTTGCTGGCGCGGGAGTAGACGTGCTGCACGGTTTCGATGTACATGCGCTCGCGCGTGACCTGCGGGGCGCGCTTGAATTCGGCAAGCACCTGGCGAAAGCGGGAGGTGTCGCCCTCGGCACTGGCGATCGCCTTGGCACGGTAGGCTTGCGCATCGGAAAGCAGGCGGGAGGCCGTCCCCTGCGCGAGCGGGATGACCTTGTTGGCGTAGGCTTCGCCTTCGTTTTTCTGGCGTTCCCAGTCCTGCGTGGCCTTGGTGGCGTCGTCGAAGGCGGCCTGCACCTGTTCGGGGGGCTGCACTTCTTCCATGGTCACGCGGCTGACCTGGATGCCGGCCTTGTAGCGGTCGAGGATTTCCTGGATCAGTTTCTGCGCGGCGTCGGCGATCTGTTCCCGGCCTTCATAAAGCACGAAGTCCATCTTGCTTCTGCCGACGATGCCGCGCATGGCGGTTTCCGCGATCTGGCGGACGAATTCTTCGTTGGGGTCGCGGTTCTCGAAGATGTGGTTTTCCGGGTTGACGCCGTCGAGCACGTACTGGACGGCGAACTGGACATTGACGATGTTCAGGTCGTCGGTGAGCATCAGGGCGCGGGAATTGCCGCGTCCGCCGACAGGCACGGTGCGCAAGCCGGTGAGGTCGACGATTTCGTGCGTCTCGAAGGGCCTGGGCAGACGCCAGTGCAGCCCCGGATCGGTGACTTCGGTGAATCTGCCGAGCCGCAGCACGATGCCGCGTTCGTTGGTGTCGACCATGTAGATGCCCGTGATGAGCCAGGCAAGGAGCACGAGGAAGATCAGCACGCCCAGCATGCCGCCAAGCTGCCTGGGCGAGAGGCCCGGGCCGCCGGTGCCGGAATTGCCGCCTTTGTTGCCGTTTCCGCCGCGCCGCCGCCCGAACATGTCGGACAGACGCCGGTTGAGGTCTTGCCAGATTTCTTCGAGATCGGGCGGCCCCTGATCGTCTCCGCGCTTGCCGCCGCGCTCTTTGTTGCCGTCACGGTTGCCCCAGTGCGGATCGTTGATTGACATGTGAATGCCTGTGGTCGTCATTTATCGCAAGGAAAGGTGGCTCCCGCAAGCTCATGCGGGTCGGGATCGGGCAGGCGCGAATCGACTTCTGGCATGACGGCCCCGGTGTCCGCCGGTGCCGTCCGTGCACTTCCCCGCGTGAAGGCCGCTTGCGCGGCTTCGTCGAGCGCGGCACGCAAGAGGCCGAGTCCGTCGCCCGTGCGGGCGCTCAAAAAAACGCGCTCGATTCTAGCACAATCGCCCCGCAGCATTGCGGCCTCGGCGCGCGTGAGGTCGATCTTGTTCCAGATCTGGATTTGCGGCACGCCCGCGGCACCGATGTCGTCGAGCACCGCATCGACGGCGGCGATTTGCGCTTCCCTGTCTTCGCTTGCCGCGTCGACGACGTGCAGCAGCAGGTCGGCATGCGCGGTTTCTTCGAGCGTGGCGTGGAAGGCAGCCACCAGTGCGTGCGGCAGATCGCGGATGAAGCCGACCGTGTCCGAAATCACGATGTTGCCGCCCCCGGTGAACAGCCGCCGCGAGGTGGTGTCCAGCGTGGCGAAAAGCTGGTCGGCGGCGTAGCTTCCCGCCTTGGTGAGCGCATTGAACAGCGTCGACTTGCCCGCGTTGGTGTAGCCGACCAGCGATACCGAGAGGATGTCGCGCCGGTCGCGCGCGCGCCGTCGGGTGCGGCGCTGTTTTTCGAGCCGGGCCAGCCGCGATTTGAGCAGTTTTACCCGGTCGCCGAGCAGGCGGCGGTCGGTCTCAAGCTGTGTTTCGCCGGGGCCGCGCAGGCCGATGCCGCCCTTTTGCCTTTCGAGGTGGGTCCACCCTCTCACCAGGCGCGTGGCCAGATGGTTGAGTTGCGCCAGTTCCACCTGCAATTTGCCTTCGTGGCTTCTGGCGCGCAGAGCGAAGATGTCCAGGATCAGGGTGTTGCGGTCGACGACCCGGCATTCGAGGCTTTTTTCGAGATTGCGCTGTTGCGCCGGGGAAAGGGCATGGTTGAAGATGACCAGATCGGCATTGCAGGCACGCAGGGTTTCGGCGATTTCCTCGACTTTGCCCCGCCCGGCGAAATAAGCCGGATCGGGCCTTGCGCGGCGCGCCTGCACCACGCCTTCCACGCTTGCCCCCGCGCTTGAGGCCAGGAGTTTCAGTTCCGCCAGGCGCTCTTCGATCGCGCCCTGGCCAAGATCGAGCTGAACGACGACGGCCCGCTCGCCGCTGGCCGGTCGTTCAAACATGCGGGGGAATCCGGCCTGGCGGGACGTTCAGCTACCGCCCCCTTCGTTTTCCTGTTGCTGGATGGTGACGGCACGTCCCGGCACGACGGTCGAGATCGCGTGCTTGTACACCATCTGGGTCACGGTGTTCTTCAACAGCACCACGTACTGGTCGAAGGACTCGATTTGCCCTTGCAGCTTGATGCCATTGACCAGGTAGATGGAAACCGGGACATGCTCGCGCCGCAGCGTGTTCAGGAATGGGTCTTGTAAAAGCTGGCCCTTGTTGTTGCTCATTGTGTAACCTCGATTCTTTTGTGGTTATAAAAACGGGGGAGCAATTGTATTGCCTCTTGCCGTCGCCCGCGAGTATGCGGTGAAACTTCCTCGTCGGTATACTGACAAAAATCAAAAACTATGACTTATCCACATACGGATTGTACGCGCTGCGTAGCTGGATGCGCAGCGGCGTGCCCCGCAGCTCGAACGTTTCCATGAACGCGCGTTCGAGGTAGCGCACGTAGGTATCCGGCAGCCGTTCGAGCGCGGTGCCATGGATGACGATGGTCGGCGGGTTCATGCCGCCCTGGTGCGCGTAGCGCGGTTTCGGGCGAACGACCCCCGTGCGCGGCGGTGCCTGCCGGGCCACGATGGTTTGCAGGGCGCGAGTGAGCTTCGGCGTCGAGAGCCTGGCCATCGCGGCGGCATAGGCGGCATTCACCGATTTCAGCAGCGCGCCGATGCCGTCGGCCTTGAGCGCGGAGATGTGGTGCAGGCGGGCAAAGGAGAGGAAGCCCAGTTTGTGCGCCACATCTTCCTTGAGCCGTTCGCGCCGGTAGCGGTCGACCGCGTCCCATTTGTTGATCGCCAACACCAGCGCCCGTCCGGTTTCGAGCACGAATCCGGCGATGCGCGCATCCTGGTCGGAGATGTCCTGCGCCGCGTCGAGCACGAGCACCGCGACATTGGCCCGCTCGATGGCCTGGAGGGTTTTGACGACGGAGAATTTTTCGACCGTCTCGAAAACCTTGCCGCGACGGCGCAGACCGGCGGTGTCGATCAGGATGTAGCGTCGACCATCGCGCTCGAACGGGATTTCGATGGCATCGCGGGTCGTCCCCGGCAGGTCGAAGGCGATGACCCGTTCTTCGCCCAACAAGGCATTGACCAGGGTCGATTTGCCGACGTTGGGGCGGCCCACGATGGCAACCCTCGGCACACGGTCGGCGTTTTCGGCATCCTCATCGCTTTCGTCCGCCGTGGCGAAAGGTGCCAGCGCCACGTCGATCAGTTCCCGCACCCCTTCGCCGTGCGCGGAGGAGACCGGCAAGGGTTCGCCAAGCCCCAGTGCGTGGAAATCGGCGGCCACCATCGCCCGGTCGAGTCCCTCGGCCTTGTTGACGACGAGGTAGACGGGGCAGGCGGCGCGGCGCAGGCGTACCGCGATTTTTTCGTCATGCGGCGTGCGGCCCGCGCGTCCGTCGACGAGGAAAAACAGCGCATCGGCCTCGGCAATCGCCTGCTCGGCCTGGCGCGCCATTTCGTGCAGGATGCCGTCCCGCGCCACGGGGTCGAACCCGGCGGTGTCGACCACCAGGTAGCCGCCCCCGCCGACACGACCGACGCCATAGTGGCGGTCACGCGTCAGGCCGGGTTGATCCGCGACCAGCGCGTCGCGGCTGCGGGTCAGGCGGTTGAACAGGGTCGATTTGCCGACGTTGGGGCGGCCGACCAGGACGATGGTGGGCTTCATGGCCGGATTCCGGCGCGGCGACCGGGATCAGCGCCGCACTTCATAGGCCACGACATCGCCATCGAGCGTCTGCACGACGAAGCCGTTCCCGAACAGGCGCGGTTCGGCGGCAATGGCGCTGCTGTCGGCGCGCGCGCGCGCAACGAAGCCGCCATCCTCGCGCGCGAGCATGTGCACGTAACCTTCGCCGTCGCCGACCAGCACGTAATCGTCGAAGATCACGGGCCGGGTCAGTTGCCGACGCGGCATCGCGTCCTGCCGCCACACCGTGACGCCGCTATAGACATCGAGCGCCTGGACGGAATCGCGCTCGTCGACGAGCACGGCGAAACGGGCGTCCCGATCCATGCCGACGTGCGAGGAAAAATCGCGCGCCCAGATGGTATTGCCGTTCGTGACGTCGAAGCAGGCCGCCCGCCCCTGGTACGTCACCGCGCAGACTTCGCTGCGGCTGACCACGGGCGTACCGGCCACGTCGGCCACCCGTTCGAGTTCGGTCGCGCCGCGCGGCCTGGCGATGTTGAGTTCCCACAGATCGCCGCCGTTTTCCAGGCTCACCGCGACCACTTTGCCGCCGGGGAAACCGACGAGCGCGACGTTGTCCACGATGAGCACACCGGCGTGGCTGCGCAAGGCCAGCGGCGGCATGTTGCGCTGGTAAAGCCAACGCTGCTGCCCTTTCTGGCTGTCCAGCCCGATCAGGCGGTGGTCGGAAGCCCGCAGCACCACGACGCCGCCGCCGATGGCGGGAGGGGCCAGCACCTCGGCACCGATGTTCGCCCGCCAGCGTTCGGTGCCGGTTTCGGCATCGAGGGCGATCGCCTGCCCCGCCTCGCTCACCACGATGACCAGATCGCCATCCGCGCCCACCCCGGCAGAGAGCTTGCCGCGCGTGTCGGTTTTCCATTTTTTCTTGCCGTCCTCGATGCGGAAGACTTCGCCATCGGCTTCCGCGACATAGACGCTGTCATCGACCACGGCGGGCTGGAACACATAGGCATCCGCGTCGCCGACCGACACTTTCCAGAGCTTGCGCAGTTCGACGCTCGGCTTGAAATCGACCAGATCGGCCGGGCCTGGCGTGGAAGAGCATCCGGCGAACAGGGCCAGCATCGCAGCCGGGCACAGCAGACGCAATAAAGAACGGTTCATCGTTTTACCCCTCCGACGATTCGAGTTTGGCGCGGATCGCTTCGCGCAAGGGCGCGGCATCGACGAACGCATCGAGCGCGGCCCGCCAGGCGGCGCGTGCCTCGTCGATCTTGCCTTGGGCGGCGAGCACGTCGCCGCGCAAATCTTCAAAACGGGCAAGCCAGGCACCCTCCGGGGCCGGTTGCAGCCGGGCGAGCGCCCCGTCGAAGTCCTTTTTCTGCAACAGCACGGTCGCCAGTCTCAGGCGGGCCAATTCGCGCAAGGCAGGTTCCGTTCCCTTGTCCGCCGCCCATTCGAGCTGCGAATGCGCATAGTCGAGTTCGTTTTTCCGGAACTGCACTTCAGCCGACAACAAGGCTCCCAACTGCGCCTGGAGCGTGCCGCCGTACTTGTCGATCAGCCTGCCCGCAAGTTCGCGCGTCCGTTGCGCATCGCCGGTCGTCGCCACTTGCTGCAATTCGACGTACAAGGCTCCGGCTTCGACGGCACTGCCTTCCTGATACCGGCGCAGTCCCGTCCAGGCGGCGAAACCGATCGCCACCGCCAGCAATACGACAATCGTCCGATTGCCGTACTGCTCCCACCAAGCCTTGATCTGGGCGATCTGCTCCTGTTCCTCAAGGTCATACACTGCCATCTTTCGCTCCCGCATCCTGTCCGGCGTTTTCCGGTTCGGTCATTTCGTGGCCATCGTGATCGTCGCTGCTGCCATGCAAGCTATCCAATACCGCCTCCGCCAGCACGGCGAACGGCACGCGCCGCTGTGCGCCGCCGCCGCCACGCAAGGGTTTGATGCCGACTTCCATGGCGGCGGCCTCGTCGTCGCCGAGCACCAGCGCAAGCTGGGCACCGCTGGCATCGGCCTTTCTCATCTGCGACTTGAAACTGCCCTCTTCCCCGCAATGCAACAAAATATTCAGCCCCACATCGCGCAAGGTTTCGGCGGCGCGAAAGGCCAAGCGTTGCGCGCGCTCGCCTTGGTGCACCACATAAACATCGGGCGCGGGCCGCGCAATGGCATATTCTGCCTCGCCGCCTTCCAGCCACAACGCGATCAGCCGCTCCACCCCCATGGCGAAACCCGCCGCGGGCAAGGGCTTGCCGCCAAGCTGCTCCACCAGTGTGTCGTAACGCCCCCCCGCACAGACCGTGCCTTGCGCGCCGAGGCGATCCGTAACCCACTCGAAAACGGTGCGATTGTAATAGTCAAGACCGCGCACGAGGCGATGATTGACACGATAAGTAATCCCGGCATCGTCCAACATCGCCCGAACCGCCTCGAAATGCGCACACGACGCATCGCCGAGGTGGTCGAGCAGTTTCGGGGCACCCTCGGCGATCTCCTGCAAGGCCGGATTCTTGGTGTCGAGAATACGCAGCGGGTTGGAATACATGCGCCGCCGACCATCCTCGTCAAGCGCGTCTTCGTGTTCTTCGAGATAGTCGACGAGGGCCGCGCGGTGGCTGGCGCGTTCCTCCACCGAACCGAGCGAATTGAGTTCGAGCCGCACATCGGCAAGCCCCAACTGCCCCCACAGGCGCGCACCCATGACGATGAGTTCCGCGTCGATGTCCGGCCCGGCAAAGCCCAGTGCCTCGACGCCGACCTGGTGGAACTGGCGATAGCGCCCCTTTTGCGGGCGCTCGTGGCGAAACATCGGCCCCTGGTACCAAAGCCGCCGCCCTCCCCCGCCCGTCAGCCCGTGCTGGATCGCCGCGCGCACGCAACCCGCCGTACCTTCCGGGCGCAGGGTCAGCTTCTCGCCGTTCAGGGCATCCTCGAACGAATACATTTCCTTTTCGACGATGTCGGTGACTTCGCCGATGGCACGGTGGAAAAGCGGCGTCGGCTCCACGATCGGCAGGCGGACGGGGCGGTAGCCATAGCCCTTCAGCCAGTCGCGGACGATGTCCTCGAAGTTCTCCCAGACTTCGGCCTCGTCGGGCAGGATGTCGTTCATCCCGCGAACGGCATGCAAGGTTTTGGTCATGGTCTGCTTTCCCGGTTTGCGTTATGCGGATTTGCGCGCGTAGCGGCTTGCGACGTATTCGTCGACGAGGGCCACGAACTCGGCGGCAATGTCGTCGCCGCGCAGAGTAACCGTTTTTCGCCCATCGACAAAGACCGGCGCGGCGGGAGCCTCGCCCGTGCCGGGCAGCGAGATGCCGATATTGGCGTGGCGGCTCTCGCCGGGGCCATTGACCACGCATCCCATCACTGCCAGCGTCATGTTCTCGACACCGTCGTATCGCTCGCGCCACTGCGGCATGCGCTCGCGCACATGGCGCTGGATGTGCGCGGCAAGCGACTGAAAGAACGTGCTGCCGGTACGGCCACAACCGGGACAGGCCGTCACCATCGGCACGAAGGCCCGCAGCCCCATGGTTTGCAGGATTTCCTGCGCCACCACGACCTCTTGCGTGCGGCTGCCGCCCGGCTCGGGCGTCAGCGACACGCGGATCGTGTCGCCGATGCCTTCTTCGAGCAGCACCGCCAGCGCCGCGGTCGAGGCGACGATGCCCTTGCTGCCCATGCCCGCTTCGGTCAGGCCCAGATGCAGCGGATATTCGCAGCGCCGGGCCAGTTCGCGGTAGACCGCGATCAGATCCTGCACGCTCGACACCTTGGCCGAAAGAATGATGCGGTCAGCGGCCAGCCCGATACTTTCCGCCAGCGTCGCCGACTCCAGCGCCGACACGATCAGCGCCTCGCGCATCACCGCGCCGACGGGCAAGGGCGCGGCACGGGAAGCGTTTTCGTCCATCACGCGGGCGAGCACCGACGGGTCGAGGCTGCCCCAGTTCACGCCGATGCGCACCGGCCTGTCATGCGCCATGGCGCGTTCGATGATTCTGGCGAACTGCGTGTCGCGCCGTGCGCCCGCGCCGACGTTGCCCGGATTGATGCGCAGCTTGGCGAGCGCCTCGGCGCATGCCGGATATTTGCCGAGCAGGGTATGGCCGTTGTAGTGGAAATCGCCCACCAGCGGCACCTCGATGCCCTGTGCGGCAAGGCGTTCGCGGATGTGCGGCACGGCCCGCGCCGCATCCTCGTTGTTGACCGTGATCCGCACCAGTTCGGAACCGGCGCGCGCCAGTTCCGCCACCTGCGCCACGGTCGCGGCAACGTCGGCGGTATCGGTATTGGTCATCGACTGCACCACCACCGGAGCCGCCGAACCCACCGCCACATGGCCGATACGCACGAGGCGGGTGCGCCGCCGCGAAAACGGCGGTGCGGAAACAGAAAGCGGTGCCGTCATTGCAAGATCAGGCGTGCGATCCCGTCGTTGGCGATATGCGGCTTCAGATCGACCGGCTTGCCGTTGTACTCCAGCACCACCCTGTTCGCCTTGGCCACCACCAACGAGAAGGGCGGCGTTCCCCGGATATTGCGGGTACTGCCCGCATTGCCGGTACCCACGAAAAGAAGCTTGCCGTTGCCCTCGGAGCCTTCGCGCACCTGAACCCAGGCATTGGCCGAAAAGGTGAAACGCAAGGTCGATATTTCCGGCTCGACCACGGCAGGCGGCGCGACCGCGCTGGCGGCGGGCGAAGCGTTCCCCGCGCCCGGAAGCGCCTCCGCGGTAACGCCCTGAATGGACTCCACCGGTGGGGCTGCCACGGCGATGGGCGGCAGCACCAGTTCTTGCTGGACTTGCTGGAATACCTCGCCCGATTCCGATCCCTCGCCCTCTGTTGCCGCTGCCGCCGACGAGGAGTTGCCCATCAGTTTTTGCGGCATCTCGATCCAGCCCAGGAAAAAACCGGCACCGACCGCCACCACCAACGCCAGCAGGGCCAACAACACCGGAAACGCGCTGCGGTCGGTCGGCGCACTGGAAATCTTGCTGCTCACCACCATCGGGGCGGGAATATTGGCCCTTCCGTTGGAAACCCGGGGCGGATTGACGGGTTTGGGAACCTGCCCCTCAAGCCCGACAAGCAAGGGTTCGGGATCCAGCCCCAGATGGCGCGCGTAATTGCGCACGAAGCCCCGCACGAAAGTCGGCCCCGGCAAGGCAGCGAACTGCCCGCTCTCGATGGCTTCGAGCTGCTGATACGACAGCTTGAGCGCCTGCACGACGTCGACCAGGGACTCTCCGCGCGCTTCGCGCGCTTTTCTGAGGATTTCGCCGGGCGCGGACACGGGTTCCGACACGGCGGCTTCGGGCGTGCCCTCCCCGGTTTCGGGCTTTTCGTCCGCCACGGCGGGGGAATCGTTTTCCATGGTATTCACTCGTATTTTCCTTGCATCAACAATGCGCTTTCGGGAGAACCGGCGAAGCGCCCACGCAATTGCTCGGTATAACTTGTTTCCGCATGATGTTCGCCCAAACGCCGTGCCGCGCGCAAGCCCAGCCACACCGAACGGGCGGCGGGATCGAAACGCTGGTGATACTGGACGAGCAGATCGTGCGCGCGGCGGTAATTTCCACGGCGATAAACGGCCTGCGCCAATTGATACAGGGCCTCGCCGCTGGCGGGGTCGGCCTCCAGCGCCTTGGCGAACTGCGTCTCGGCCCCGGCGGGATCGTTGTTTTTCAGCAGGCACAGACCGGCATTGATGCGCGGACGCGCCTTGCAACAATAGTAGGGGTTGGCTTGTGCCGTGGCGAAATGGGACATCGCCTCGGCAAAACGCCCCCGCCCGCACAGAAACCAGCCATAGCTGTTGTTGAAATCCGGGTCGCCCGGCGCGGCGGCGATCGCCCGGCGAAACGCCTCGTCGGCCTGCCCGTGCTGTTCGAGTTCCATGTAGATCAAGCCGAGCAGATGATGCGCCGGGGCATAAGCGGAACTGGCCTCCAGGGCGATCCTGGCCTCGTCGAGCGCGACCTTGGTGCGCCCGATGCCGAGATACTCCATCCCAAGCTCGGTATGGACACGCGCCTTCGAGGCCGCTTCGTTCGCTGGCGGCACATCGGACAAGGGGCGGGAATACGGGCCGCGATAACTGGGCGCGGGTGCGACATCGCGCGCGGATGCCTGCGGCGTCGCCGCGGGAGCCGCGCATCCGGCGAGGATGAAAGCAGAAACGATCCAGCACAGGGATGTCATCATGCGAATCATGAACAAACCTCCTCCATCGTCTGTAATGGATACGTCCGGGCACGCCGGGTTTTATCCCGCACCTGCCCGGCAAGCTGACCGCAGGCAGCGGCAACGTCATCGCCGCGCGTCCTGCGTGTCGTCGCAATGATACCGGAATCGAGCAATATCGCCGCGAAGCGGCGGATACGATCGACCGGCGAGCGTGCAAACCCGGAATGCGGAAAGGGGTTGAACGGAATCAGGTTGAACTTGCACGGCACGTCGCGCGTGAGCGCGACCAGGGCGCGGGCGTGGGCATCACTATCGTTGATGCCATCAATCATTGCGTACTCAAAAGTCACGAAATCGCGCGGGGCGCGTTCGAGATAACGGCGGCAGGCCGCCATCAGATCGCGCAGGGGATATTTGCGGTTGATCGGCATCAGGCGATCCCGCAAGGCATCGTCGGGCGCATGCAGCGACACCGCCAGCGCCACCGGGCATTCTTCGCGCAGGCGATCCATGGCGGGCACCAGGCCCGCGGTCGACACCGTCACCCGCCGCCGCGAAAGCCCATAGGCGTGGTCATCGAGCATGACCCGCAAGGCGGTGGCGACATTGTCGAAATTGGCCAGCGGCTCTCCCATGCCCATCAGCACGACATTGCTGATGACGCGCCCGTTGTCGTTTTCCTCCCCGCACACGGCGGCACTGGCCGCGCCGAGCAGCTTATTGGCCAGCCACAACTGCCCGACGATCTCGCCCGCTTCGAGGTTGCGATTGAAGCCCTGCTTGCCTGTCGCGCAAAAAACACAGTCGAGCGCGCATCCGGCCTGCGACGACACGCATAGTGTGCCGCGCCCGGCCTCCGGGATAAAAACCGCCTCCACCGCATTGCCGCCCCCGAGGTCGAGCAGCCATTTGCGCGTGCCGTCGCCGGAGACGGTATCCCGCAAGGGCGCGGGCGGGCGAATCTCCGCCAGCGTGCCGAGCTTCGCCCGCAAGGACTTGGCGACATCGGTCATCGCCCCGAAATCGTCGCAGCCCTCGCGGTGTATCCAGCGCATCACCTGGCGCGCACGAAAAGGCTTTTCGCCCAGTTCCCCGAACCAGGCGACGAGTCCGGCAAGGTCGTAGTCGAGCAGATTGGGCATGACAAAAACAGCCGCGCGCGCGGGCCGCGCGGGATCAACGACGATGGATATTGATGCCGGGGAAGAAGAAGGCGATTTCCACCGCTGCCGTTTCGGGCGCATCAGAACCATGCACCGCGTTGGCATCTATCGACTCTGCGAAATCGGCGCGCAGGGTGCCGGGCGCGGCCTTCTTCGGATCGGTGGCCCCCATCAATTCGCGGTTCCTGGCGATGGCGTTTTCGCCTTCGAGCACTTGCACCATAACCGGGCCGGAAGTCATGAACGCCACCAGATCCTTGAAAAACGGGCGCTCGCGGTGCACGGCGTAAAACTCGCCCGCTTCCCGCGCGGACAGATGCGCCATGCGGGCGGCGACGATCTTGAGTCCGGCATCCTCGAAACGCTGATAGATTTTACCGATCACGTTCTTGGCGACGGCATCGGGCTTGATGATGGAAAGGGTACGTTCGACGGCCATGGAATTACTCCTGCATGTTGCGAAAAGTCTGGCATTTTAACAGGTTCCCGCCATGGCGGCCCAACCGTATAATCACGCTTTTCCGCTCGGACGAAACTGCGTCGGCAGGGTGCTGGCCGCCGGTTCCCGGATTCGCCCTATCCACGACAAACCACCCCGGCCATGACCCCAACCATCCTCCAGGCAACTGGTGCCCTCCTGTTCGCGCTTGCCATCCTGCATACCTTCTCCGTCGGCTTTTTCGCGCGCCTGGCAAAAAAACACCCTGCGCACGCGGGATTGCTCTGCTTGTTCGCCGAAGTGGAATTCGTTTTCGGCTTCTGGGCGGGCATCCTGCTCCTTGCCATCGCCCTTGCCGCCATCGGGACGGAAAGCGGTGCTTCCCTGGCCGTCGCGGAATATCTGGAAGGCCGCAACTACACCGAGCCGCTGTTCGTGCTGGCGATCATGATCGTGGCGGCAAGCAAGCCGGTGCTCCTTTTCGCCTCCGCCATCGTGCGGCTGGCCTCGCGCCTGTTACCGGTTGCGCGGCCAGTTGCCTTTTACTTCACCATCCTGGCCGTGGTGCCGCTGCTCTCCTCCTTCATCACCGAACCGGCCGCCATGGCGCTGGCCGCGCTGATCCTGAAAGACGCCTACTACCGCAAGGACATGTCCCCGCGCCTGATGTACGGCACCCTCGGCGTGCTGTTCGTCAACGTCTCCATCGGCGGCACGCTCACCAATTTCGCGGCCCCGCCGGTACTGATGGTGGCGAGCGTCTGGAAATGGGACAGCCTTTTCATGCTCACCCACATCGGTTGGCGCAGCGCCGTGGCCGTCCTTGTGAACGCAACGCTCGCCAGCCTGGTTTTCCGCAAGGAACTGGGCCATTTCGATATTTCCGTCCCCCGCGAAGACGGCGACGGCGTACCTTGGCCGGTTGTCGGCCTGCATCTGCTGCTTCTGTTCCTGATCGTGCTCTTTGCCCACCACCCCCACGTTTTCCTCGGCATCCTGTTGGTATTTTTGGCCTTCGCCCACGCCTATCCACGCTTCCAGGAACGGCTGATCCTGCGCGAAGGGCTGATGGTCAGTTGCTTCCTCGCCGGGCTGGTGACGCTTGGCGGCCAGCAATCGTGGTGGCTGCAACCGCTGCTGTCGCACATGGACGCCACCACCGTGTATTACGGTGCCACGGCATTGACGGCGGTCACGGACAACGCCGCCCTCACCTACCTGGGTTCGTTGGTAGCGGGGCTATCGGACGAATTCAAATACGCGCTGGTGACTGGCGCGGTCACGGGCGGCGGCCTGACCGTCATCGCCAACGCGCCCAACCCGGCGGGCCTGGCCATCCTGCAAGGCCATTTCAAGGGCGGCGCGGTAAATCCCCTCGGACTGCTCGCCGCCGCCACGCTGCCGACATTGGTGGCGATACTCGCTTTCCGCCTGCTTTGAGGGAAACACCGAACAAGCATCATTGCGAAGCACGAAGCGCCGAGGCAATCCATATGCCCGTGATTCCCGCAACACCGCCCGTCAGTGCGGGTAGTCGCCGCCGTCTGGATTGCCGCGGGCCTTCGGCCCTCGCAATGACGGGGCGGGAGATTCGTCATTGCGAGGCGCGCAGCGCCGTGGCAATCCATGCGGCTCATGGATTGCCACGCTTCGCTCGCAATGACGATAACTTACAAAGATCGCAGAAATCGCGGGCAATGATCGTCTGACAGGGATCCGGCGCTACCGCGCGGGCAAAAATACAGTCGTGCCTTCGTGCGCCACGCTGAAAGCCCTTGATCGAGCGGCTACCGGCGTGTCGCGTGCCGCTGAAGCCTATTGTCCCGGAATCGTCCTTGACGGGCAGACGCCTGATTAGTTTCCATAAGCCACGCGCGGCACCATCCGGCAGAAGGAAGGGTGTCGGCAGGGGACATCCACAAAAGTGCAGTACTGCACCGGGCACACATAATGCCTTGGCCCCGGAGTCGGAGTGATTGGCGGGCGGTTTTCACTCTCCCGTACAATACGGGTTTGGCTTGGCGGTCGAAATCTTTCGCCGCCCGTCACGCACGAGGAACGCAACATTCATGGACGAACTGATACGCGCCGCGGCGCTCGATTATCACCGCAACCCAAGGCCCGGCAAGATCGCGATAACACCGACCAAGGCGCTGACCAACCAGCGCGATCTGTCGCTGGCCTATTCGCCCGGCGTGGGGGCCGCCTGCGACGCGATCGTGGCCGATCCGGGCGAGGCGGCCAGCCTTACTTCGCGCGGCAATCTGATCGGCGTCATCACCAACGGCAGCGCCGTGCTTGGCCTGGGCAACATCGGCGCGCTCGCCGCCAAGCCGGTCATGGAAGGCAAGGGCGTACTGTTCAAGAAGTTCGCCGGTATCGACGTGTTCGATCTCGAAATCAACGAGTCCGACCCCGACCGCCTGGTCGACATGATCGCCGCGCTGGAGCCGACTTTCGGCGGCATCAACCTTGAGGACATCAAGGCTCCCGAATGCTTCTACATCGAGAAGAAGCTGCGCGAGCGCATGAAAATACCCGTTTTCCACGACGACCAGCATGGCACTGCCATCGTGGTCGGCGCAGCCGTCCTCAACGGCCTGCAAATGCAGGGAAAGGATCTGAAGAAGGTCAAGCTCGTCACGTCGGGTGCGGGCGCGGCGGCGCTGGCCTGTCTCGATCTGCTGGTGATGCTCGGTATCCCGGTGGAGAACATCTGGGTGACGGACATCGAAGGCGTGGTCTATGAAAGCCGCACGGTGCTGATGGACCCGGTCAAGGCGCGTTACGCCAAGAAAACCGATGCACGCCGCCTCGATGAAGTCATCGGGGGAGCCGATATTTTTCTGGGGTTGTCGGCGGGCGGCGTGCTCAAGGCCGAGATGGTGGCGAAAATGGCGGACAGGCCGCTGGTATTGGCTCTCGCCAACCCTGTGCCGGAAATCATGCCCGGCGAGGTGCGCCAGGTGCGCGAGGACGCCATCATCGCCACGGGCCGTTCGGATTATCCGAACCAAGTCAATAACGTACTGTGCTTCCCCTTCATCTTCAGGGGTGCCCTGGACGTGGGCGCGACCACCATTACCGACGAGATGAAACTCGCGGCGGTGCGGGCCATCGCCGAACTGGCGCGCGCCGAGCAAAGCGACATCGTTGCCTCCGCTTATGGCGAAAAAGTGAGCGGATTCGGGGCCGATTACATCATTCCGCGCCCGTTCGACCCCCGGCTCATCGTCAAGATCGCGCCAGCGGTGGCCGAGGCGGCCATTACCTCAGGCGTGGCGACGCGGCCCATCGCCGATTGGGATACCTATCGCGCGCAGCTCAACAATTTCGTCTGGCATTCCGGCATGTTGATGAAGCCGGTGTTCGCCGCCGCCCGCAACATGCCGCAGCGTATCGTCTTTGCCGAAGGCGAATCCGAAAGAGTGTTGCGGGCGGTACGCACCGTGATCGACGAGGGCATGGCCTGGCCGATCCTGGTCGGGCGCACGGAAGCGATCATCGGCACGATAGACCGCCTCGGCCTGCGCATGAACTCCGGCTTGCAGTACGAAATCATCGACCCGGCGCACAACCCGTATTTCGACGAGATGTGGGCGCGCTATCACAGTCTCATGGAACGTCGCGGCGTCACGGCGGACGAAGCGCAAAAGCGGCTGCGCCGCAATCCCACCCTGATCGGTGCGCTGTCGCTCGTGCTCGGTTACACCGACGGCCTGATCTGCGGTACCGACGGCGTGCACCGCAAACACCTTTCCAATATCGAAGCCACGGTGGGGCGACGTCCCGGCGTCGACCACTACTACACGGTCAACGTACTGAACGTGCCCGGGCGGACGCTGTTTCTCGCGGACACCAGCGTCAACTACGACCCGACACCCGAACAGATCGCCGAAATGACCGCGCTGGCCGCCGAAGAAGTGCGCCGTTTCGGACTCGAGCCGAGGGTCGCCCTGTTGTCGCATTCCTCTTTCGGATCGGCGGACACACCATCCGCGCTGAAAATGAGGGCCGCCTTGCGGCTGATCCGGGAGCGTCACCCCGACTTGCAGGTCGAAGGCGAGATGCAGGGCGACGCGGCGCTCGATGTTCGTCTGCGGCTGCACCTGTTCCCGAACGCCAACTTGCTCGAAGAAACCAACCTGCTGATCTTCCCGACGCTGGACGCGGCCAACATCGCCTTCAATCTGCTGAAAACCGCGGCGGGCGGGGGGGTGACGGTGGGCCCGATCCTGCTTGGCGCGGCCAGGCCCGTGCATGTGCTCTCGCCTTCGGCGACAGTGCGCAGAATCATCAACATGACCGCGCTGACCGTGGTCGAGGCGGGGAACCGGGCCGGATGAGGGATCCGTCGGCGCATGACATGGTTGCGTGATCGCAACAGATCGGGATCGCTGTGATTTTTGATGGACTTTCCCTGCAATACGGGTGGAAAGGTGCTAGAATAAAAACGTATTTTTCTATGAAAATGTTTTAGAGAGCCACGATACACCGCTGTTTTCCCAAAGGCTGTCTTCGGAACTCTCCCCCGACCTTGAGAGGCGATCATGAAACATCGCATTCTGCTTGCCGCCGTGGCGGCGCTGGCGTTTTCCCTGACGGGAGCCGGGCCTGCCGCGGCTGCCCCCGCCAAGGCCAAATGCGCCGGAGCGGCGAAGACGAAAGCCTGCAAGCCCGCCCCGACGTCCCTGGCCAAGAAAAAGGCGTCCTCCAGCAAAAAATCGGCCAAAGTCGCGCGTGCCGGGCGGAATGCCGCAAGGCTGACGGCGCGCGGCAAGCGCGTGCTCGCGGGAAGGCTCGCCGCTGCCAGGAGACAGGCCGCCCGCACCCGTGTCGCGGAAGACCCCCTTACGCTGAGGCTGGACGGTTTCGGCCAGCCCTTGTTGGGTTCCTCGGCGTTCTACGTCGTCAACCAGAACACGGGCGAAGTGTTGCTCCAGAGGGGCGCGCACCGGGTGATGCCGGTCGCTTCGATCACCAAGCTCATGACGGCGATCGTGGTGCTCGAATCGCGGAGCAGCCTGAATGAAGTGCTTTCCATCACCGAGGACGACATCGACCACCTGAAAGGTACTGCCTCCCGGCTTGGACTGGGAACCCGCCTGACGCGTGAGGAAATGCTGCAACTGGCGCTGATGTCCTCCGAAAACCGTGCCGCCTCCGCGCTGGCGCGCAACTATCCGGGCGGGCGTGCCGCTTTCGTGGAAGCGATGAACGTCCAGGCCCGCCTGCTCGGCATGAGCGAGACCCGCTTCTACGACAGCACCGGATTGACTCCCCGCAACGTCTCCACGCCACACGATCTTTCCCGCCTGGTGACCGCGGCGGCCCGTTATCCCCTGATCCGCGAGTTCACCACCACCGTCGAGCGTTATGTCCATATTGATGGACAGGTGAAACTTTTCCGCAATACCAATGGCCTGGTCAGGAGTCCGGACTGGAACATCGGCGTTTCCAAGACGGGTTACATCCGCGAAGCCGGGCGTTGTCTGGTAATGCAGGCGTGGATGGGCGGACAGCCCCTGTCGATCGTGCTGATGGATTCAGATGGCCGCAACATGCGCGTCGTCGATGCTCAGAGGGTGCGTCTGTGGCTGGAGGAACGTCCGGAATTGCTGGCTGGTGCCCGCCAGTCGCCACAGGGCTGACAGCGCGGAGCGCGGAAACTACGCAAATAGCGCGAGGCGCGGGGAAATTCTCCCGCGCCTCGTTGCTTTCAGGGGCGACAGTACGACTCCCGTCGGCATCCGGAGCATGCCATAGTTCCATCATCAACCAGCAGTTACGTGCCGCCAACAAGAAGTTGGCCGAGCTTCTGGACACGGAAGTTGTTCTGTCTTGTTGTCCGTTATCTTGCGCCCTCCCTCCCCACAAGCCTTTCCTGCCGGGAAGATGGGGTTTTAGAGTGTTTTTGATTTATATATTTTCTTTTTATGTTATTTTTCTTTCGTGTCGTATTGAGATAAGGAGAAGGAAATGCGAGCGTATTCACAGGATTTGCGGGATCGGGTATTGGGGGCATTGGAGCGAGGAGAAATGCCGACGGAAATAGCCCGACGATTCGAGGTAAGCCGGATGTGGGTCTATCAGGTACGCCGTCGCTGGGAGCAGGAGGGAAGCAGGGAAAGTCTGCGGCAAGGGGGGTATCGTGTTTCCCGTATTGCCCATCTGGAAGAGACGATCCGGGGATGGATCGCGGCGAAAGGGGATTTGACCCTGGCGGAGTTAGTCGAGCGGCTGGCGGGCTTGGGCGTCACGCTCAAGATTCCGGCGCTCTGGCATCAGCTGAACAAGTGGGGATTGAGGTATAAAAAAACCGCTGCACGCCAGCGAGCAGGAACGCGAAGACGTGCGGCAGGCGCGGGAACTCTGGAACCAGGGGCAAGCGAATCTGGAGGCGAAGTCGTTGAAATTCATTGATTCGATTTTTGATGTTTACGGTTAGAGCAGATCAACAAATTGAAGCCCAAAGAGAACCGCCGTCATTGCGAGGCCCAAAGGGCCGTGGCAATCCATGCGGCCCGTGGATTGCCGCGCTTCGCTCGCAATGACGGTCAGTTGATATGAGCCTCATAAAGTCGATTTGCTCTAACCCCCGGGTTGCCCCCGAGTTAACCCCCGACCGGGCGGAACTCTCGCGGGAGATTTGCCATGTGGGTAATTGCGTCAAGCGAGGGGAAATTCGGAATTGCTACCCTGAATACAATCGCCGACGATAAATGCGTCACATGGCTTGACTCTTTAGTGGTGAATTTGCACATTGCATGACCATCACCGCATTGTTAAGCGTTTTGCGAAAAGCGCTCGTCGAATCACGACAGTAGGCAGAGTTTGGCGGAAAGGTGATCCGCCAAACTGAGCCGCGCGTTTCCGGAAATGCTTATATTTCTGCCGATTAAATCCATCGTCATGACGAGCGAAGCGCGGCAATCCACAGGCCGCATGGATTGCCACGGCCCTTCGGGCCTCGCAATGACGGGCGTGGCGGGCACCTCGATGCCCGAAACCCTCGCCGCAATCCCCCCAACCCTTCGTCATTGCGGGCAAGGCGAAGCAAGTTTCCTCAAAACCCGCGCCGGTACTGGATTGCCTCGGCCATGTGCACCGTGCCGGGGCGCTCGGCACCGCTCAGGTCGGCCAGCGTGCGCGCCACTCTGAGCACGCGGTGATAGGCGCGCGCCGACAGTTTGAGGCGCTCCATCGCGGTGGCGAGCAGTGCCGCGCCCGCCGCATCCGGCGCGCACAGTGATTCGATCCGCCCCGCTTCCAGCCGGGCATTGCCGACGCCTTGCCGGGACATCTGCCGCTCATGGGCGCGCACGACCCTGGCGCGCACCTCGGCACTCGATTCGCCCGCGGTGCTCGTCGCCAGATCGGCAAAAGGCACGGCGGGAACTTCGATCATGAGGTCGATCCGGTCGAGCAACGGCCCCGACAATCTGGCGCGATAGCGGGCAATCTGGCCCGGCGAGCAGGTACATGCCCTGGACGGATGTCCAGCATAGCCGCAGGGACATGGATTCATCGCCGCCACGAGATGGAAACGCGCCGGGAATTCGGCCCGCCGCTGCGCGCGCGCCACGCTGACCATGCCGGTTTCCAGCGGCTCGCGCAGCGATTCGAGCACCCGGCGATCGAATTCCGGCAGTTCGTCGAGGAAAAGCACGCCATGATGGGCCAGCGAGACTTCCCCCGGCCTCGGCACGGAACCACCGCCGATCAGGGCCGCCGCCGAGGCGGAATGGTGCGGCGCGCGAAATGGCCGCAGCCCCCAATGCGTGGCGTCGAACGCGCCGCCGAGCGAGAGCACTGCCGCGCTTTCCAGTGCCTCGTCTTCGTCGAGCGGCGGCAGCAGACCCGGCAGGCGTTGTGCCAGCATCGACTTTCCCGTGCCCGGCGGGCCGAAAAAAAGTATCGAATGCCCGCCCGCCGCAGCGACTTCGAGCGCGCGCCGCGCCTGTAACTGGCCACGCACGTCGGCGAGATCCGGCACATTGGGGGCGAGCGCCCGCGCGGGGGCAACGTGCGGCAGGATCGGATCGTGCCCGGCAAGATGTGCGCAAAGCGCCAGCAGCGAACTTGCCGGTAACACCGTCACGCCCCGCGCCAGCGCCGCCTCGTCCGCATTGACGCGCGGCAAGGCCAACGCCCGCTGCGCTTTTCCGGAGGCGAGCGCGGCGGCAAGCGGCCCCCGGATGCCGCGCAAACTGCCGTCGAGCGAGAGTTCGCCGCAAAATTCATGACCTTCGAGCGAACGCGCCGCGATCTGCCCCGAGGCGGCGAGAATGCCAAGCGCAATCGGCAGGTCGAAGCGCCCGCCTTCCTTAGGCAGATCGGCGGGCGCGAGGTTGACGGTGATGCGGCGTTGCGGAAACTTGAATTGCGATGTCACCAGGGCCGCCCTGACCCGGTCGCGCGCTTCGCGCACTTCGGTGTCGGGCAGGCCGACGAGCGTAAAAGACGGCAAGCCGTTGGCAAGATGAACTTCGACAGTGACCTCGGGCGCGGCAAGACCATCGAGGGCACGGGTGCGGACAAGAGCGAGCGTCATTCCGTTCTCCATTCGGCGAAAACGAGATTATGATGAACTACTCCACGAAAAGTCAAACGGCATTGGTGTGCCAAATCGACGGCAAATCCTTGTAAATAATACCTATAACATATCAACTTTATGAGGCCCATATCGAACCGATCGTCATTGCGAAGAGCGAAGTGACGTGACAATCCATGCGGCTTACTGGATTGCCACGGCCCTTCGGGCCTCGCAATGACGGCGGTTCTCCTTGGGCTTCACTTTGTTGATCCGCTCTAAAAACCCTCGTTATTGTGAGCGAAGCACGACAAGTCAATCGCTCGTGGGCGGCCATTTCCCCGCTTCGCACCGTTGTCGATACCAGCGATGCATTGCCAGGTCGTCGACCACATACTCGCCGCGCGTCGATTTCCAGACAAGCGAGGGCGTGCGTTCCCTCAGCACATCGAGGGCGGACTTTGCCGCCTGCGCCGTGACTCTCCTGCCTGTCGCTTTCTGATAAAAGGCGAGCGCATCGGCGTCATACGGGCGGAAGCGTTCGCCCTTTTCCAGTATTCGCCAGAGCACCGCCCGGCCTATGGGCGACAGGCTCAGGTAATCCGACTCCATTTGCGCTTCGTCCACGGCCTGCCGTTCGTTCGCGGCAAGCAGCAATCTATCCTCGAAACGTCCAGGCGGATTCGCAAGCGGATTGAGGGCGTGACCGAGCGCGTCCATGAAGAACTGCGGGCGCTCGCCGAGAATCTGGAATGCCTGCGCCAGCCTGTCCGTGTCGACGGGTACCCGTGCGGGCTGCGCTGCTTCGACAAGGGCCGCCACATGGGCAATGAAATCCGGCCCGAGTCCGGGCAGGCGATGCACCGCCGAACCGTAGAACGCCGCCGCATTGTTGTTGACGAGCCGAAGCAGCTTGTCACGATCCGAGCCGGTCATGACCAGCATCAATTCGATCTGGCCGCCGATATTGATCTGATCGCGCGCCGATTTCAGCGCCATCATTGCGTGCTCGCCCGCCTCCGTCGTCAGCGCGTGTTGCGCTTCGTCGATGATGATGGCGACGGGTTTCCCGGCGGCTTTCAGCAATGCCTTGATCGCGTCGGCGAGCGTCGCGCCGTCGTCCTTGCCGATCTTGCGGGTATCCAGCTTGACACCGGCAATACTGACGCTTTCCAGCCCGGACGCCTTGGCGAGCTTCTTCACGAAGCCGTGTTGCGCTTCCAGCGCGTCCCCGATGGCGTCCGCAATGAGCGCGCCGGGATCGCGTTCGACATTGGCCCAAAGATCGACGTACAAGACCAGCAGCCCTTGCCGCTCCAGTTCGGGTTTGAGGTCTGCTTGCAGGAAGGTCGATTTTCCCGTGCGGCGCGGGCCTGCGAGGAACAGGCCGTTTTGGGCGTCGCCAAACAGTGCCTTGCCTTGCAAGGCTTCGGCGTACTGGCGGGCGAGTTCCGGACGCGGGAAATGCTGGTAGGTGGTTAGCATGATGGCTCTATTTTAGCCTGTTTTAGCGTGTATGAGTTTAATTTATACATGTTCGTAGTAAACAGGCTATAATGGCTTGATTCAGAAAAGAATCCAGAACCACGCGCCTTCCAGGTATCGAGGCTCGATGCGCCCCAATACTGTATCTCTTGTCGAAAAACGAAAGGAGTAAGACCATGAACCGCACCCTGACAATCAGCATCCGCACCGACTGGAAGACGGAAATAATTGACACGATGGCGCGCGCGCAAACCGGGCTGGCGCGGGAAACCTACATGGGGGAAACACTGAATTTTGAAACCCCTGCTGCGTTTTTTTCCCGCCTCACGACAAACCGCTGGGCGATGCTCAACGCGCTCCAGGGTGCAAGTAGCATCGGCGTGCGCGAGCTGGCGCGCCGACTCGGTCGGGATGTAAAACGCGTGCATGAGGACGCCGCCGAACTGGTCGAGTTGGGTTTGGTCGAACGGGCCGATAACGGTGCATTGTCCTGCCCCTATGCCGACATCCATGTCGACATGCACATCGCCGCCGTGCAGGCAGCTTGATCGCTGTTTGGGATGTTGTGGCTCTCGACATTACCATATCTCTCTTTTCTTGCTTTTTTCCCCCTGCCCGGACAGAATCCCACGCTCTTCAACGTGCATGACGAGAGAACCCGGCCAAGATGGCGACCAAGGATTTTTCCGGCTCTTCCCGGGCCGGGCGGGATGGCGGACGTGGTGCCAGGATGGCCGGAATGCTTCGGGCCTGCTTCTTGTCGTGTCACAGGTATCGTCGCCTGGTCGCCTTGCCGGGGATCGTATGCCTCACCCTGTGGGCGAGCTGGCCCGCTTTTCTTGCGCCGCCGCCGCGTTTCGCTTTGCCGCCGCTTCCCGCCAGCCACCCCGAAGAAACGCCCCGGCTGGAAAGCGCCGTCATCAACCAGCCCGATCCACGGCACGTCCATGCCGCCTCTATCGCCGCCTTGCCGGACGGAGGGCTTTTCGCCGTCTGGTTTGGCGGTACGGACGAGGGAAGCACGGATGTCAAAATCTACGCCGCCGATTACAGGGAGGGTGCCTGGTCGCCACAGCGCGTGTTGGCGACGCCCGCGCAGACCATTGCGGATACCGGCAGATTCGTGCGCAAACTCGGAAATCCCGTCGCCTTCGTCACGCCGCAGGGCGAGCTGTGGGTCGTCTATGTCAGCGTCGCGCTGGGCGGTTGGGCTGCCAGTCAGTTGAATCTCATCGTCTCGCCCGACCTGGGCAGGAGCTGGCAACCCGCCCGGCGGCTCATTACCGAGCCTTTTCTCAATCTTTCGACCCTGGTCAAGGGTCCTCCGGTGTTTTTCGAGAATGGCGACATCGGTCTTCCCGTCTATTACCAGATGGCAGGCAAATCGGGCGAACTGCTCGCCTTGTCGCCCAAGGGCGAGGTGCGGCGTGTCACGCGCATGGATCACGGCACGCGTTCGATACAACCCATCGTGCTGGTGGAGACGCCAACCCGCGCCGTGTCCCTGCTGCGCGACACCGATGACCTGCCGCCGCATCGCGTCTGGCGCACCGAGACAACAGATGCCGGACAACATTGGTCGCCCTTGACGCAGACCGACCTGCCCAATCCAAACTCGGCGCTTTCCGCCTTGCGGCTGCAAGACGGCAGCTTGCTGGCGGTCGCCAACGACGTGGAAGACAAACGGTTTCGCCTCTCGCTCCTGCTGAGCGCCGATGAAGGACGGCATTGGCGCGTTCTCCACCGCTTTGAAGACAGAGAGTCCTTTTTGCGGAACCCGCCCGACATCGCCGCCTTCCGCGCGCGCCTTTCGGAAGATTTGCAGCACCTTAGCCGAATGCCAGACCCGGAAGCGGTTGCCCGGAACATCGAGGGCAATCTTTGCGGGACGCATTGCAGTTGGCAATATGACTACCCCTATCTGATCCGGGCCGCCGACGGCGACTTCCATCTGGTCTACACCTGGAACCGCGGTCTCATCCGCCACCTGCGTTTCAACGAGACATGGCTGGAAAAAGTACGATGATGCCCACGCTCCTTGCTTCCCTTGGCTACGGCCTGGCGATAACGCTCCTTTTTGCGTCGTGCGCGCCCCTGGCCCTGCGTGCCCATCCCAGACGCATGGCATTGGCGCTGGCGGCGGTGTGTGCGCTCCTGCACCTGCCCATCCTCGGCATTTCGCTTTTGGCGGTATTGCGCGGAGCCTTGGGAGATCTTTCCATCGTCACCCTCGTATTCCTCTCCATCCTCTTTTTCCGGGGGCCGCAATCATTGTTGCCGTACCCCCGTTGCTTCACCCTCATGGGTCTTGCCTTTTTCTTTCTCAGCTTCGGGGTGTCGCCTCTCCATCCCTACGCATGGGGATATGCCCCTGTTGTCTTGACATGCTTGACGGGGGGGCTGGCATGCCTTCTTTGGCTTCGCGGCGGGTATGCCTTCTCGCTCGCGCTTCTCGCCGCGCTGCTCGCCTGGCGCTTGCACTGGCTGGATTCCTCCAATCTGTGGGATTACCTGCTGGACGTGCCATTGGTCATGACCGCGCTTGGCCGCGATGTGTTCTCGGGCGTCGCCGGAAGATTGCCTCGGGCGCGGTAGAATGGCCGAAATGACCAAAGGAAATCGGCGGATGTTGCCGCCGCAAGAACGTCCTTTGTGAAGCGCATTCAATCCGCATCGATCTTTTGTGCGATGCCTGTTTCCGGTAGCACCGACCACGGAGATTTTCATGCTTTTCCCACGTTTACGTTATCTGCTGTCCGGCGTGGCCGTATTGTTCATCCTGTTCGCCGGGTTGCGAATGGGATTTCTGCTTGGCGCGTCCGAAGTCTCTTTTTCCCGTTCCGGGAACAACGACGTGCTTCTGAAAACCTTGGGAATCGGCTTCAGGTTCGATTTGCGCCTGGCGCTCCTCTTGATGCTGCCGCCCGCGCTCCTGTTGATCTCGCCGCGCTGGAACGCGAAAAACACGCGGGGATGGCGATTGGGCATGCGGATATGGTTGGGAGTGGCCCTGCTGACGGTGGGCCTGGTGTACATCATTGATTTCTGCTACTACGCCTGGACGGGCTTGCGGGTCAACGCGAGCGCATTCCGGTTTCTCAGTAATCCCGACATTTCGGCACAACTGGTGTGGGAGCATTACCCGGTCATTCGTCTTGTCCTGGCGTGGTTACTTGCTTCGGCGGCGCTCTTTTGGGGCTTTGTCCGCTTGGAACGCCGGACGCTCGATCATCCGGCCCTGCCGGTGCGGAGACGGATCACCGCGATGGTCGTGGGGCTGGTCGTCGTGGGGTGCGTGCTGGGCGGCCTGGGGCGCGTGGACAACATCAACCTGGAAAATCCCGTGCCCCTGCGCTGGAGCGACGCCTTCTTCTCCGGCAACACACAGATGGGCGCGCTGGGGCTGAACCCGCTGCTTTTCATCTTGGATACCCGGTCTACCTCGTCCGAACACTACGACCTCGCCTACGTGCAAACCCATGCCGAGGAAATTGCCGCTTACCTGGGTGCCCCGGTTCCGACCGCGACGGGCAAGGAACTGCCCCGGTTCGAGCGGCACATCCCGCCACAACCGCATCGTATCGAATTCACCACGCCGCCCAATATCGTCTTCATTCACCTGGAATCCCTGGGCGGCAGCGTGACCGGGCTGCACGGCAACCCGCTGGATCCCACGCCGAATCTGGACCGGATCGCGCGGGAAAGTTGGGATTTGCGCAACTTTTACGTACCCGTCACGGGGACGGCGAAAACAGTCTGGGCGAGTTTCACCGGCATTCCCGACGTGTCGCGCACGAAAAGCGCCACCCGCAATCCCTTCCTCCTGCCGCAGCGAAGCCTTTTGAACGCCTTCAACGGATACGACAAACACTATGCCGTCGGCGGCAATGCGGGTTGGGCGAACATGAACGCGCTGCTCAAGAGCAGCGTTCCCGATATTCAGTTGCACGAAGAAGGCGAGTGGCAATCGCCCAACATCGACGTGTGGGGCATATCCGACCTTGCGCTGTTCAAGGAAGTGGATGCACTCTTGCGCCAGCAGCCCAAGGATCGTCCCTTCATCGCCTTCATCCAGACTGCGGACAACCATCCGCCTTTCACGATCCCCAAGGATAACGACGGCTTTGAAATCAAGACCCTGCCGGACGATGTACTGCGCCGTTCGGGATTCCGCAGCAAGGCCCAGTACAACGCCGTGCGTTTTCTCGACCATTGTCTCGGGCGCTTCATCGAGATGGCGAAAGAAAGCGGCTATTACGACAATACCATTTTCGTGCTCTACGGCGACCACAACGGACGTGTCGCGGATTTGCCGTTCAAACCCAAGGCTTATGCCGATCTCAACCTGGAAAGCCTGCATGTTCCCGGCATCATTCACGCGCCGCGCCTGATTCCCGCGCGCGTGACCGAAGAAGCGACCAGCCTCGTCGATTTCCTGCCCACACTGGCGGGCCTTCTGGGGCTGGACTACCACACGGCCACGATGGGGCGCGACATCCAGCTTCCGGCTCCGGAAGGGGAGCGCGCCGTACCCGTAATCTTGCGCGAGGGCACTTTCCCCTTGCTGGGCGTCGTGACGCGCCGCTACCTCCTCAGCATGAACGCCGACGGCTCGGATGCCGGGTTGTACGCCGTCGATGCCGACGACGTGAAGAATCTTGCCGCCGAGAATCCGCAGGAATTCGCCCGCCTTTCCACCCTTGCGCGCAACCTGCACGAAGCCGCGAGAGTCATGCTGTACAGCAA
>JAISNX010000100.1 GCA_031276015.1 Azoarcus sp. | reverse complement strand
CCTTCTTCCTTGGCCGCAAGTATCCTTTTCCTCAGATCTTTCGATAGGGGCGCTGACATCTCTTCCTCCTCTCTCTTTACCCCCACATTATGCGCCTTATTTTATTGATTTGCTCTAATGCTTCTTCCAGCCCTTTGCCTTGAGGCCGAAGTACAGGTTGAAGCCGTCCACGTAGGCGACGACGCGGGTCATGGGCCGCATCTTCCCGAGGCGGGCGCAACATCCCGGTTGACGGGGGTGGTGAACGGTAGCATAATCCGCAACACTAACCCCGCCGAGGAGAGCATCTTCGGCTCGACGCCCCGCAAGGGGCGTTTCTCTTTTCCGGCGAAGATAAAGCTTTCAGGGCGCATCTCTGTCCAGGAAATATCCATATCCTGCCGGAATTGTACCCTTCGCGCGTCTTTCTCAAACCATCCTCTCCGGCTTGACCTTCGGCGTCAGCAGCGTGCCCCGGCGGGCGCGGCGGTGGCGCAGACTTTCGCGCTGTGTGGCGGAGAGCCTGATAGCGACAGGCTTGTTGCCGCGCCCGATGCCTTCGACCGTGAGCGGCGCATCGTCGGGAGGCACGGCGACGGCGGCGAGACGCTCGTCGTCGTCCAAGGCCATGATGATGACGCCCCGGCCCCCCGCCTGGACCTTCATCTCCGCCTGCGGAAAAATCAGCATCCGCCCGGTGCTCGATACCGCGGCAACCCACTGGCCCTGCACCCGCGTGGGGAGCAGCACGGTTTCCGCGCCTTCCAGCGCCATGAACGCCTTGCCCGCGCGCTGGCGGCCCGTGGCCTCGGCCAGCGTACAGATAAAACCGTAGCCGCCGCTGTTGGCGAACAGCCATTGCGATGCCGGTTCGGCGGCAAGCACCTGCGCGAGCCTGCTGCCGTCCTGATAATCGATCAGGGTCGAAACGGGCACGCCGTCGCCGCGTCCGCCAGGCAGATCGGTCGTCTTGATCGTGTAGGCGCGGCCATGCGTGTCCAGGATGACCAACGGCCAGGTGCTGCGGGTCTCGACGACGACAAAGGGAAAATCGCCGGTCTTGTACGCGATGCTGGCCGGGTCGATGCCATGGCCCTGCCGGGCGCGCACCCAGCCGTTCTTCGAGACGATGACCGTCACCGGCTCGTCGGGCACGTTGATCTCGGCGGGCGCGGCGGGGGCCACGGTTTCGATGAGCGTCCGGCGCGCATCGCCGTATTTTTTGGTGTCGGCGTCGATCTCCTTGAGAATCAGGCGGGTTTGTGCGGCACGGTCGTCGAGCAGGCGGCGCAGGCTGTCGCGCTCCTCGCGCAGATCGGCCAGTTCCTTTTCGATCTTGAAGCCTTCGAGGCGGGCAAGCTGGCGCAGGCGGATTTCCAGAATATCCTCCGCCTGGATTTCGCTCAGCCCGAAAGCCGCCATCAGCGCGGGCTTCGGCTCGTCGGATTCGCGGATGACGCGGATGACCTCCTCGATGCGCAGGAAAGCGATCATCCGACCGTCCAGAATGTGGATGCGCCGCTCCACCTCGTCGAGCCGGAAACGGCTGCGCCGCTGCACGGTCAGGTAACGGAAGGCGATCCACTCGGTGAGGATGGCCAGCAGCCCCTTCTGGCGGGGCCGCCCGTCGCGCCCGATCATTGTCAGATTGATGGAGACGGAAGTCTCCAGGCTCGTGTGCGCGAGCAGCACGGCCATGAATTCGTCGCGCGCCTGGCGGCTGGAGCGCGGTTCCAGCACGATGCGCACGGGAGCCTTGTCGCTCGACTCGTCGCGCACGGTATCGAGCACGCCCAAGACGAGTTGCTTGAGGTTTTTCTGTTCCTGGCCGATTTCCTTCTTGCCCGCGCGCGGCTGCGGATTGGTCAGCGCCTCGATTTCGGCCAGCACCTGCGCGGTCGAGACACCGTGCGGCAGTTCGTCGATGATGACCCGCCATTGCCCGCGCGCCAGTTCTTCGATATGCCAGCGCGCCCGCATCCGCAGACTGCCGCGTCCGCCTGTATAAGCATCGCGGATCGCCTGCGGCGGCGAGATCAGTTGCCCGCCGCCGGGGAAATCCGGGCCGGGCAAGCGCGCCAGGATGTCGTCGAGCGAGGCGTCGGGTTTGCGGATCAGATGGCTGGCGGCGGCGGCGACCTCGCGGAGATTGTGCGGCGGTATTTCGGTTGCCATGCCCACGGCGATGCCGGATGCGCCATTGAGCAGCACGAAGGGCAGCCGCGCGGGCAAGAGTTGCGGCTCCTTGAAAGCGCCGTCGTAATTGGGGAGGAAGTCCACCGTCCCCCGGTCGATTTCCGAGAGCAGCAGTTCCGCGATCGGCGTGAGGCGGCATTCCGTATAACGCATCGCCGCCGCGGAATCGCCGTCGCGCGAGCCGAAATTGCCCTGGCCGTCGACCAGGGGGTAGCGGAGGGTGAAGTCCTGCGCGACCCGCACCATGGCGTCGTAGACGCTGGTGTCGCCGTGCGGATGGTATTTGCCGATCACGTCCCCCACCACGCGCGCCGATTTCACATGCCGTGCCGCCGCGTTGAGGCGCATTTCGTTCATCGCGTAGAGAATGCGGCGCTGCACGGGCTTCAGGCCGTCTTCCACCTGCGGCAGGGCGCGGGCGCGCACGACGCTCATCGCATAGGAGAGGTAGGCGCGCTCGGCGTATTGGTCGAGAGGCAGCGTGTCGGAAGGCGGCGGCGGGGCAGAGGCGTCGAAAAGCGTGCCGTGATCGGTCATGGGGGGCAGGGCGAAAACAGGTTTTGCAAAGGCGCGATCCTACATCATGGATTGGGGATCAGGGATCAGATGGACGCCGACGTGCGTGCAAAACCTACGCTGCTGTACTGGATTGCCACGTCGCTTCGCGCCTCGCAATGACGGGTGTGGGGGTATCGCAATGCCACAAACCTTTGCCACAATGCCCAAAACCTTCGTCATTGCGAGCGAAGCGTGGCAATCCATGTGCCGCGTGGCACACCACGGCGCTTCGTGTTTCGCAATGACGCTCGGTCAGTGTTTCCCTGGTGGCTGATACCCGATTTCATCCCGGCGAAGACGCACCACGTCTCCCACCACGATCAAGGCGGGCGGGGTGATATTCGCTTCGTGCAGGCGCGAGGGGAATTCGTCCAGTCGGCTGAAAAGCGCCGCCTGATTGCCCAGGGTGCCTTGCCGCACGACGGCGACGGGGGTGTCGGCGGGCAGGCCGTGCGCGATGAGCTGGCGGCTGATTTCCCCGGCGGCGGCGACACCCATGTAGAAGACGACGGTCTGGCGGGGGCGGGCGAGGGCGGGCCAGTCGAGTTCGACGCCGCCGTTTTGGAGGTGGCCGGTCGCCAGGGTCAGCATCCGGGCATGGTCGCGGTGCGTGAGCGGGAAGCCCGCACCGGCGGCGCAGCCGGATGCGGCGGTGATGCCGGGCACGATGCCGAAAGGGATGCCTTCCGCCGAGAGTGCTTCGATTTCTTCGCCGCCGCGCCCGAAGATGAAGGGGTCGCCGCCTTTGAGGCGCACGACGGTTGTATGCCTTTTCGCCAGCGCCGCCAGCATGGCGTTGATTTGCGCTTGCGGCAGGGTGTGGCGCGAGGCTTCCTTGCCCGCGTAGATGATTTCCGCGCCGGGCCGCGCAAGGGCGAGGATGCCGTCGCCGACGAGGTGATCGTAGACGATGGCGTCCGCGAGGGAAATCAGGCGCGCGGCTTTGAGCGTGAGCAACTCCGGATCGCCCGGCCCGGCTCCGACCAGCCAGACTTTGCCGGGTCGGGGGGCGGGCGTTCGAGGGTCGATGTTCGTGTTCGCCTGGGCGGCGGCATGGGCGGCGATGGCGGCGATGACTTCGGGCGCTTCACCGGCGACGGGGGCAAGGCGCAGGGCACAGTCCGGATGGCGGCGGCGGAGGGCATCGAGTTTTTCGGGCAGGCCGTTTTTGATGTGTCCGCCCTGTGCGAGAAATACGGGCACGATGGTGATCCGCGCCGCGCCGTGCGCCGCGAGGGTGGCGACGGCTTCCTCCAGTGTCGGCGGCATGAATTCGAGGAAGGCCGTTTCGACGGCGAGCGTCGGGTGTTCGCGCGCGAGGGTTTCCCGCGCTTTGATGAGCGGCCCGGCCCAGGCGGGATCGCGCGCGCCGTGGCCGAGAAGGATGAGGGCATTCATGCGTTTTTCCCGGAACGGATGCGCAGGAGGTGTTCGAGTATCCGCGCGGCGATGATGAGGCCGATGCTGGCGGTCATCGTCATGCCCGATCCGTAGCCCGCGCACGACAGGCCCGCGCCGCCGTGGCAGACCGATGCCGGACGCCGCACGGGTTCGTCCGAATACACGGCTTCGATGCCGAAGTTTTTGCCCGGCTCGCGCGTGAAACCGTGTTCGCGGCGAAGGCGCGCGCGCACACGGGAAAGCAGCGGGTCTTGCCGGGTGTGCGCCAGGTCGCCGGTTTGTATGCGGCGCGGATCGGTCTTGCCGCCCGCACCACCCGCCATCAGCAGGGGCAGGCGTTGCTGTCTACAGTAGACGGCCATGGCGGCCTTGGCGCGCACGTCGTCGATGGCGTCGACCGCCGCGTCGACATCGCACAGCAGGGCGGCGGTGTTTTCCGGGGTGAGGAAGTCCTCTACTTTGTCCACGCGGCAATGCGGGTTAATGTTTTGTATCCGCGCAGCCATGGCGTCTGTTTTGGCTTGCCCGAGGGTGGTGTCGAGGGCGTGAATCTGGCGGTTGATGTTGGATTCGGCGATGTTGTCGAGGTCGACGAGTTTCAGCGCGCCGACACCGCTGCGCGCCAGCGCCTCGGCTACCCAGGAACCCACGCCGCCCAGGCCGATCACGGCTACCCGCGCGCGCGACAGGCGGGCGAGCGAGCCTTCGCCGTAAAGCCGTTCGATGCCGCCGAAACGGCGCGCGGAATCGGCATCGGTGGCAGTGGGAGAGGTGAACGGGGATTCGGGCACGGTTTTCCGGGCGAACGGAGGGCAGGACGCGATCTTACCTTCCGCAGCGCGGCGCATGAACGCCTGGCCCCTTTGCGCCGGTATCTGCCGCGCGTTCAGGCCGCGACAGCTTCGTCGAATTCTGCCGAACCGGCTTCTTCCAGTGCTTCGATTTCCCACATGCGGTCGAGCCAGGCGGCCAGCCCCCGCGCGTTGAGGCTGAGATCGAGCCGCAACATGTTGAGGGAGATTTCTTCGCTGAGCGCCCATCGCTGGCGGGCGCATTCTTCGCGCACGAGTTCTTCGAGACCGGCGAGGATTTCGGCGTGGCGCACGAGTCCGTCGCCGCGCGCCGCCCGCGCGATCGCCATCTGGGCGTGGATGAGGCGGAACAGGTCGTTGGACAGGCGTTCGCTTCCGGTCACGCGGCCATAGTGGGCAAGGTATATCGCCCGGGGTTCGTGCGCGATCATGCGGTCGATGGATTCCATCATCGCCATGGGGTCGAAGTGCGACGAGGAGGTCGCCGGAAATACGAACGCGCGGCTGCCGACGTCGAATTCCCGGTAGGAAACGCCAAAGGCGTCGCCCGCGAAGATCACATGGGCATGTTCGTCCCATATGCTGATGTGGCCGCAGGTATGGCCGGGCGTGTCGAACAGGCGCAGAAGCCTGTCGCCAAGCGGCAATTCCATGCCGTCGTGCGAGGGAAGTATCCGGCTTTCGTCCACCGGCACCAGGCGGCCATACAGGCGGACGGCCTGCGCCGTGCCGAAGGCGGCGACTGCTTTTTCCCACAGGCGCAAGGGATCCACCATACGGCCCACGCCGCCGGAATGCACCGCCAGCCGCGCGCGCGGCAAGGCGCACATCAGGCTGCCCGCGCCCCCGGCATGGTCGAGGTGCAAGTGGGTGAGGATCACCCAGTCGACCGCGTCGGGTTCGATGCCCAAGCCGGCCAGCGCGGCGAAGATGTGCGGAACGGAGCTGTTGCTGCCCGTGTCGATGATCGCCACGCGCCCGTGGTCGACGACGAAATGGATGGCGGCCAGTCGGCTCTGGCCGCAATAGGCTGAATCGACGGCGTAAACGCCGTCGGGATAGCGGACGATCCTCTGCATACGATTCCCCTCCTTATTATTCTTTTGAGATTATACGTATGGCAACCGCGGGCAGCAATCCAAAAATACTGTCGACGGTTGTAATGTCCGTCACGTTACACTCGCGGCTTTGTCACTTGGCGGAGTTTTTTCACATGACCATAGATTTCGACCGACACCCCGACCGACGCGAGATTCCTGGCGAAAAGTGGGGGCGTTATGCCGGGCGTGACATATTGCCGATGTGGGTGGCCGACATGGATTTCACCGCGCCGCCGCCCGTGTTGGAGGCGCTGCGCGCGCGCGTCGAACATGGTGTTTTCGGTTATACCCACCCTTGGCCGTCGCTCGTGGAAGCCGTCGTGCAAAGCGTCGCCCGCGATCACGCCTGGGCGATAGACCCCGATTGGCTGGTATGGCTGCCGGGTGTTATCAGTGGTTTCAATCTGGCCTGTCGCGCCGTCGGGGCGACGGGCGGCGCGGTATTCACCGCCACGCCGATCTATCCGCCTTTCCTCGCCGCGCCGGGCAATAATGGTCGCCGTCTCGTGCAAGCGCCGCTGGTGCTCCGGAACGGACGCTGGCAATGGGATCGCGCCGCGACGGTGGCGGCCATCGGCCCGGACACGCGGCTGTTCATGCTGTGCAACCCGCACAATCCGGTGGGACGGGTGTTCGACGAGGACGAATTGCACTGGATCGCCGCGTTTACCGCCCAACGCGACATGATCGTTTGCAGCGATGAAATCCACTGCGGCCTGGTGCTCGATCCGGACAAACCGCACCGTCCGATTGCCGCGCTCGATCCGGACATCGCGCGGCGCACGATCACGCTGATAGCGCCGTCCAAGACCTGGAACATTCCCGCGCTTTACTGCGCCATCGCCATCATTCCTGACGCGACGCTGAGGGCGAACTTCCGGCGCGCGATGCGCGGCATCGTGCCCGAGATCAACGTCCTCGGCTTCGTCGCCGCCGAAGCCGCCTACCGCGACGGCGAACCCTGGCGGCGCGCGCTCATCGACTACCTGCGCGGCAACCGCGACCGGGTAGTGGAGGCCGTGGCGGCAATGCCGGGGCTGTCCATGGCCGCGCCGGAAGCGACGTATCTTGCCTGGATCGACTGCCGCGCCACGGGCATCGAAAACCCCACGGCGTTTTTCGAGGCCGCCGGGGTGGGGCTGTCGGATGGCCGGGACTTTGGCATGCCCGGTTTCGTCCGCCTCAATTTCGGCTGCACGCGCGCGACGCTGGATGAGGCGCTGGCGCGCATGGCGCGTGCGTTGGAGAAATCCTGAGCAAGAAACCAGTATGGCGTATGGACTGCCGAGGCACGACGCCTTGCTTTCCAGGTATCAGCGGCTCTTTACGCGAACAACCGCGCGACGCCTTCCAGCCCGACGTGATCGAGGCAACAGTCGGCGACCTCGCGCAACGCGGGCCTGGCGTGGTAGGCGATGCCGAAACCGGCGGCGCGGAACATGGGAATGTCGTTGGCACCATCACCGGCGCAGAGAACCTTTTCCGGAACCAGACCGAGGGCGTCGCGGGTGGCGATGAGATGGGCGGCCTTGGCCTGGCCGTCGATAACGTCGCCCGTTACGCGGCCCGTGAGGCGGCCATCGACGATTTCCAGTTCATTGGCCCAGGCGTAGTCGAAGCCGAGTTCGCGCCGCATGTGATCGGTAAAGTAGGTGAAGCCGCCCGAGACCAGCGCCGTGCGTACCCCGGCGGCTTTGAGACGGGCCATGAGTGCTTCGGCACCGGGGTTGAGCCGCAGGCGCTTGGCGTAGACCTTCGCCAGCGCCTGCTCGGGCAGCCCGGCAAGCAGTTCGACCCGCCGGGCCAGGGACGTGCGAAAGTCGATTTCGCCGCGCATCGCCGCATCGGTGATCGCCGCAACTTCGGCCTTGACACCCTGCATGTCGGCGATCTCGTCGATGCACTCGATATTGATGAGGGTGGAGTCCATGTCGGTGACGAACAGGCCGAAATCGCCGAGCCGCAAGTCTTCGGGCACCCAGGCGGCGTCGAGGGCGGCTTCTTCGCAGAAGGTCGTGACGGCGGCATCGAGGTCGTCGCGTCGCAATCCGACGAAACGGAAGGCGCGCGCGTCGATAATGTCGACCTTGCGCGCGCCGGTCAGCGCCGTGAGCCGCCGGATCGTGGCGATAGTGGGCGCTTCTCCCTGGACGACCAGGTTCATGCAGGCACGTCCCGGTGTTCCAGCACGCCGCGCAATACCGCGTCGGCATTGCGGATCATTTCCGCCGTGGTCTCCCAACCGACACAGGCATCCGTGACCGAACAGCCGTATTTGAGCTGCGAGAGATCGGCGGGAATGGGCTGGTTGCCCGCGACGATGTTACTTTCGATCATCAGGCCCACGATGGAGCGGTTGCCGTCGCGGATCTGGTGGATGACATCTTTCATGACCAGGGGCTGCATTTCGGGTTTTTTCCACGAATTGCCGTGCGAACAGTCGATCACGATGTTGCGGGGCAGCCTGGCCCTGGCGAGCGCCTCTTCGGCGAGGGAGACGGAGACGGAATCGTAATTGGGCCGCTCGCCGCCGCGCAGCACGAGATGACCGTAAGGGTTGCCGCGCGTGCGCAGGATGGCCGACTGCCCCTGCACGCTGATGCCGAGAAAACTGTGCGGGCTGGCCGCCGAGACGATGGCATTGACGGCGGCCGTCACGTCGCCGTCGGTAGTGTTCTTGAAGCCGACCGGGGTCGAGAGGCCCGAAGCCATTTCGCGGTGTGTCTGGGATTCCGACGTGCGCGCGCCGATGGCTGTCCAGGAAATCAGGTCGCCGTAGTATTGGGGCGCGATGGGGTCGAGCGCCTCGGTGGCGATGGGCAGCCCGGTACGGGCGACTTCGCGCAGGAAATAGCGCGCCTTTTCCATGCCGAGGTCGATACGGAAGGAGTCGTCCATGCAGGGATCGTTGATATAGCCCTTCCAGCCTGTCGAAGTGCGCGGCTTCTCGAAATACACCCGCATCGCCAGCAGGATCGTGCCCGAGACTTCGTCGGCGAGGCGGCGCAGCCGTTGGGCATAATCGAGACCGGCTTCCGGATCGTGGATCGAGCAGGGGCCGACGATGATGAAAAGCCGTGGGTCTCTGCGGTCGAGAATGTCGATGAAGGCTTGTCGCCCCGCGACGACCGTGCCCGCCGTGCTATCGTCCAGCGGCACTTTTGCCTTGACCTCCTCGGGCGAGGGCATGTGGTCGATGGCGCGGATATTGATGTTTTCTGTCTGGGCGGCGGACATTGTGATGACTCGCAGGGCAGGGCGGGGGAAGGCGGGCGATTGTATACCCTTAATCCGCGCGGAAGGCACGGCTGATGCGCAGACGATCGTATGGATTGCCACGGCGCTACGCGCCTCGCAATGACGAATTTCCCGCCCCGTCATTGCGAGGGCCGAAGGCCCGCGGCAATCCACACGGCGGCGACTATCCGTACTGACGGGCAGTGTTGCGAGAATCACGGTCAATGGATTGCCACGGCGCTTCGCGCTTCGCAATGACGTTTTTTTCAGTGTTTCCTCAAGACAGGAATACCACTCGTTGCATACCAAATGAGTAAACAGATAATCGCGGGAAAATCCTCAGCGCCGGGATTTTCGTGCGGGAGCGGTTTTTTTCGCAGCTTTTGCCTTGCCTGCGGCAGGCGGGTGGACTGCTTTCCTGGCACTCGTCTTGGCCTTGCCGCCTGTTCCGGCCTTGGCGGACGCGACGACTTTCGCGCCGCCGCGCTGTGGTGTTTTGGCTTTGGCCTGTTTGCCCGGCTTTTTGCGCGCGCGGGGATCGGGTGCAAGGCGCACGCCTGCGCGTGCCGCCGCGCGGGCACTGGCGGGCAGGAGTTCGCTCACGGCCAGCGCATCGCCCAGGTCGACGCCCTTGCCGGGTACGAGCAGGCTGTAGCCGGGAGGCAGGAGGCTCCGCTCGTGCAGGCCGTTGATCTGGAGCAGTTGCGCCAACGTCAGGCCATGGCGGCTGGCAATGCTGCTGACTGTCTCGCCACGGACGAGCGTATGGCTGCGCCAGCCCTTGCCGGAACGCTCGAATTCGCCCAGGCGAGTGTTGAACAGGGATTCGCGGTCGGACGGCACGACCAGGGTCTGGCCCGGTATCGTGATGGCCGGGCGGTTGTAGCCGGGGTTGTAGGCGAGGAATTCTTCGAGCGGCAAATCGGCGTACCGGGCCGCCGTGGCAAGGTCGATGCCGACCGGGGCATCGACGGTGGAAAGAAGCTGCTCGTTGGCGACGTAGGGAAGCTCAATGCCGAAAAGTTCGGGTTGGGCGACGATGTTCTTGAGCGCCTGCAATTTCGGCAGGTAGTCGCGCGTTTCGGTGGGCAGGCGCAGGGCGCTGAACTCGGTGGAGCGCCCGATGGCACGGTTGCGCTCCACCTCCCGGCCAATCGCATTCTCGCCCCGGTTGTAGGAGGCGAGCGCCAGATGCCAGTCGCCGTGCCGGTCGTAGATGTCTTCGAGGTAATCGAGCGCGGCGTTGGTGGAGGCGACCACGTCGCGGCGCTCGTCGATCCAGCGGTTCTGGGTGAGATTGTAATTCTGGCCGGTCGAGGGGATGAATTGCCACAGTCCCGAGGCGCGCGCGCGCGAGTAGGCGTGCGGGTTGAAACTGCTCTCCACCATCGGCAGCAGGGCAAGTTCGGTCGGCAGGCCGCGCCGTTCGATTTCGGCGACGATGTAATAGAGATAGCGCGCGCCGCGATTGAACATTCTGTCCAGGTATTCCGGACGTTTGAGATAGGAGGATTGCAGGTCGTGCACGCGCCTGCCGCCGAGGTCGGGCATGCGAAAGCCGCGGCGGATGCGATCCCAGATGTCGTTGGGTTCGCGGGTGAGATCGAGCGTGAGAACCCGTTTCGGCGAGTGGCCGAGATCGACGGCACGCGCATCGAGAACGTCGACACGGAGATTCGCAATGCCGGAGGCCGTTGCCACGCGGATGTCCGCATCATCCGCGTGCGCCGACTGCGCGAATGATGCGGACAAAAGCGCGAGCAAAACGGGGAATGCCCGGAAAATGAGGGAGGAGCGAGCTTTTGGCATCGGGAAGGTCGTCGCAAAAATAGCGCGAGTCTAATGGTCGTTCCGGCAATACGTCAAACCGCAAGTCGCAGCGTTAAATACAAAGCAGCACTCGCGCCGGGTTCTGTTAACATGCCGCGATTGCGTTCTGCTTTGTCCCGCCTTCCGCCGCCCGTGAAATCGCGGACGAACCGGTGGCGGGGTCTCATGCCGGAGCCGGTTTTGCGATGAAAGTCCTGCTGATTGAAGATACCGTTACCAGTGCCACCGTGGTGTGCAACTGGTTGACCAATATGGGACTGACCGCGTTGCACGCAGTCTCCGGGGAGGCCGGGCTGAAGACGTTCAGCCGCGAGCAGCCGGATTTGATCCTGTTGGACATCATCATGCCGGGCATGGACGGTTTCGAGGTGGCGCGCCGTATTCGCAGGCAGGAAAAAGACAACTGGACGCCGATCATTTTCCTGACGGCGCGCGCCGACGAGCGGGATTTGCAGCGCGCCATCGAGGCCGGGGGCGACGATTACCTCATCAAGCCGGTTTCCGAGGTCGTGCTGAAGGCCAAGATCAACGCCATGCGACGAATGTCGGATATGCGCGATTCGTTGCGCAAGATCACGAGCAAGCTCGAAAAAGCCAACCACGAACTGCAACGCCTGTCCGCCATCGACAGCCTGACCGGCATCGCCAACCGCCGCCGTTTCGACGAAGCCTTGCTGCGCGAATGGCGGCGCTGTTCGCGTTCGACGATGCCCTTGTCGCTGCTGATGCTCGATGTCGATCTGTTCAAGCTGTTCAACGATCACTACGGGCATCAGATGGGTGACGAGTGCCTCAAGATCGTGGCGCATACCCTGGAAGAAACCACGCAGCGCCCGAACGATATGGTGGCGCGTTACGGTGGCGAGGAGTTCGCCACGATCCTGCCCGAGACCAATGCCGAAGGCGCGTTGGCGGTGGGCGAGGCGATGCGCGCCAGTATCGAGGGGCTGCGGATCGACCATGCCTGGTCGTCCGTTTCGCCGGTGGTGACGATCAGCGTCGGCGCGGCCTGCGTCATCCCGCCCCGCGATGGGGAGGCGGGCATCTACGCCTTGATAAAGGCCGCCGACGATGCGCTCTACCGCGCCAAGGAGGCCGGGCGCAATCAGGTCAGGATGTCCAGGGGCGTCATCCGCGTGGCTGGCCCCGGCGTGGCGAGCATCGGCGCGGCACCGGGCTAGGGCGTTTGGGGTTCAAATGCCGACTTCCGTCATTGCCAACCGAAGGTGACGCAATCCACGGGATCGCCACGGCGCTACGTGCCTCGCAATGACGAAAAAGCATCCCCATTCCCGGTCGGCAGTATCCGCATTTGAACAGAAGCCGCTCTAGCCCGGCGGCGGCGGGAGCGGCTCGGCCAGGTTGAAGGCAAGGCTTATCAGGCCGAGCGCCAGCAGGATGAGCACGAAATAGATTTTCTGCATTGCCGGGCTTGGCGGGCGGCGAGGGGCGGCGTAGTGGTGGCGCAGGAGGATCATCGCCAGCGCCGCGATAGTGAGCAGTCCGCCGCCGAGGGCGCGCGCGGCGGATGGGCCGAACTGGTGCCAGTGCGTCGGGTTGCCGCGTCCGGGCAGGGTGAATTCCGGCGCGACGGCGAGCAGGTAAAGCCCGCCGAGCAGGCACAGGACGAACATGGTTACCGGAAAGGCGCGCATGGTGTTTTGCGGGCGTCAGGGTGCCAGCGGCCCGGCCGTGGCGAGGCCGAAGTGTTGCCAGATGGCGGGCGTGACGATGCGGCCACGCGGTGTGCGTTGCAGGTAGCCTTGCTGGATCAGGTAGGGTTCGATCACATCCTCGATGGTGTCGGGGGCTTCGCCGATGGCGGCGGCGAGGTTGTCGAGGCCGACCGGGCCGCCGCTGAATTTTTCCATGACGGCGGAAAGCAGTTTGCGATCCATGATGTCCAGCCCGAGTTCGTCGACGTCGAGCATTTTGAGGGCGGCGTCGGCGACCTGGACGGTGACGCTTCCGCCAGCCTTGACTTCGGCGTAGTCGCGCACCCGGCGCAGCAGGCGGTTGGCGATGCGCGGCGTGCCGCGCGCGCGGCGGGCGATCTCGAACGCGCCGTCGTCGTCGATGCCGACTTCGAGCAGCCGCGCCGAGCGGTGGACGATGCGGGCCAGTTCGGCGGGCGAATAGAATTCGAGCCGCGAGGCGATGCCGAAGCGGTCGCGCAAGGGGTTGGTGAGCATGCCCGCGCGGGTGGTTGCGCCGATGAGGGTGAAGGGGGGCAGGTCGAGCTTGACCGAGCGCGCCGCCGGGCCTTCGCCGATCATGATGTCGATCTGGAAGTCTTCGAGCGCCGGGTAGAGGATTTCTTCCACTATCGGCGAGAGGCGGTGGATTTCGTCGATGAAGAGCACGTCGTGCGCGTCGAGGTTGGTGAGCAGCGCGGCCAGGTCGCCCGCGCGTTCCAGCACCGGCCCCGAGGTCTGGCGCAGGTTGACGCCCATTTCGGCGGCGACGATGTGGGCGAGCGTGGTTTTGCCCAGTCCGGGCGGGCCGAAGAGCAGCACATGGTCGAGCGCCTCGCGTCGCGCTCTTGCGGCGGCAATGAAGATTTCGAGTTGTTCGCGCGCCTTGGCCTGTCCGATGTATTCGGCCAGCCGACGCGGGCGCAGGGCGCGCTCAAGGACGTCTTCTTGGCGATCCGCCATGACGGGCGCGACAAGGCGATTGTCTCCGGGCGGGAGGGTATCGGTTTCTATCATGGGGGAAGAGTGTAGCCGATGCTTCGGCGGGGACGCGCAAAAAAGAAGGGCGCGGTCTGTTGCGGTCGATGCGGCGTCCAGCGTCTTTCGTATGTACGGTAGTGTAAAAATTGTCGACACACCCCGGAAACGATACGGACTGTGCGCAGGATAAAAAAAGCCCCCGATGACGGGGGCTTTTCGGGACTGCTTGCCTGACTGGAAATCAGGCGGCGATGCCGCCACGCCGACGACGCGCTATCGCACCGATGACACCCAGACCTGCCAGCAACATGGCATAGGTTTCCGGTTCGGGGACAGGGACAGCGGAGACGCTGAAACCGAAATCCACAGGCGTTTTGGCGCTTTCGCTTGTAATGAAGCCAACGCAGTTGTTGCCTCCCTTGACTTCATCGCATGCAGCCTGGGTCAGCGGGTTGAGGGCATCGGTCTCCTCGAAATAGTTGAAGGTATACTCATAACCATCGTAGATGAAGGTTTCCGAGTAATCTCCGGTCCAGGTTATCGAGAAAATGTCGCCATCCAGTTTTTTATCCCCGGTGACATTCGGCGTTTCCTTGAAATATACGTCGAACGTTTTTGTCCAGGATATTTCGTAACCATCGAGAGCGACCAAGGAGATTTCCAGCTGCAACTGCGCGGACTCCAGAGTTTTGAAGTCGCCGGCAATCTCATTGTTGTAATGGGTAAACGCATTGGCATCGACGGAGTCACCGTTAGTGGTGAGAGTCTGCGCTCCGGAGTAGGCAAGCCGCGGGTCGATGACTATGCCGCTACGCAAAGTTTCCGCGTTGGAATTTTTCCAGATATCAAGAGGGGCATTCTCTCTCAATACAGACCCCCAACTAATCGTGCTCAGGCTCGTTTTCTGTGTGCCGCCGCCTGAACTGAATTTGGCACTGCCATTTACCCAATGCAAGGAAAGGTCATAATCCCAGTTGGTGGGGGCGGGGGCCGCATGAACTGCGCCAGCGGCGAATGCCATGACGCTGAGAGCGGTGAGTTTGCGAATTATCTTGGTCATGATGGTTCCTTGAGAAAGTGGGCTGTGTTAAACGCCATGCCGCGCGGCAAAGTAGTCTGCACAAGATTAAGCATGAATCGGGCCAGATAATATCCTGCTGATTAACGTGCTGTTTTTCCCACCTCGCGGAAGCTGTGTAAAAAAAATTGACATGTTTGCGACACACTTTTCCGGCTGCGCGGCCCGGCCCGCCGCCGGTCTGGCGGAGGCTGACCGGGGTTCCGGTCGGCAGGTTTTATCCAGGCATTCCCTGCGGTCGCCACAACAGGGTGATCCTGTATTCCTGTGTTGGCAAAAACATTGGCGTGCGAAATCGAAAAAACGGCGGGCGAGCGCGGCCAGGTCGTTGAAGCGTTTTCGGTTCGGATGATGACATTCGTCATTGCGATGCGCGAAGCGACGTGGCAGTCCATGAAACGATTCAGCCATCAAAAACACCGGGATAGGCCGAAAGGCTGTCTGGATTGCCACGGGCCTTCGGCCCTCGCAATGACGAAGGTTTTGGGTGTTACGGCGAGAGTTTGGGGGATCGCGATGCCCTCAATACCCGTCATTGCGAGGCGCGTAGCGCCGTGGCAATCCATGCGGCGGTTCAATTTCCTGAAGCGCCGATACAATCTGAACCGCCTTCTGGATTGCCACGGGCCTGCGGCCCTCGCTTTTGACGAGGGCTTGCCTGTC
>JAISNX010000172.1 GCA_031276015.1 Azoarcus sp. | reverse complement strand
GCGGATTCCTCGCGCTACATGAGTCTGTCGAGATGTTTCGCATCTTGCAGAAAAATGCATCGGGGAAAAAATGAAATTATGATAAAAGATTGTGGGGAAACCTTAGCTTTTGACGAGGGAGAAGGAAACAGGCTGTGTAGATACCTATGCCCTCCGGGCCTCGCAATGACGGTGGTTCTCTTATCCAACAAAACAATGGCCCACGACAAAATGCCCCAATCCCCCAGTCATCTTTCCTTCTTCCTTCCCCCCATGGAATGGCTATATTCCGGAGCCGGGACTCTGCTACTATCTCCACGGAATCGGCAACGGCCGAGCGCGAACGCGGAGAGCTTGTAATGGGGTATTTCGACAAACTGAAAAAGGCGGTGTCCGGTTTACTCCCCGCACAAAAGCGGGAAAACAAGGATGCCCCGGCGACAGAAAACATCACCAGCCCGCGCGGCCTGCCCAATATCCATGTGCTCGCCACCGGCGGCACGATCGCGGGCAAACAAACCGACGCAGGGCCGCATTACCAGGCGGGCAAGCATGGCGTCGAGGCGCTGCTTGGGGCCGTGCCGACCGTGCGCGGCCTGGCCAACATCAGCAGTGAGCAGGTGGCGAACATCGGCTCGCAAGACATGGATGAAGAAATCTGGCTCAAGCTCGCCCGCCGGGTCAATGAACTGCTCGCGCGCACGGATGTCGACGGCATCATCATCACGCACGGCACCGACACGCTGGAAGAAACCGCCTACTTCCTCGACCTGACGGTGCCAAGCGGCAAGCCCGTCGTGCTGCTGGGCGCGATGCGGCCCGCCAACGCGGTCGGTGCCGACGGCCCGGCCAACCTGTTCGATGCCGTGGTCGTGGCATCCAGCCCCGATTCCGCCGCGCGCGGCGTGCTGGTCGCCATGAACGGCAACGTGTTCGAGGCGCGCGACGTCACCAAGGTATCGACCACGGCAGTGCAGGCATTCGCCGCGCCGAATTTCGGGCCGCTCGGGCAAGTGCACGATGGCCGCGTGTTCTACTGGCGGCGCTCCGACCGCGCCCCGGCGCGGCAACAACCCGGATTCGATATTTCCGGCCTGGACAAGCTGCCGGAAGTCGGCATCGTCTATGGTCACGCCAATGCCCCGGCGCTGCCGGTGACGGCGCTGGTCGAGGCGCAATACCGGGGCATCGTTTCCGCCGGGGTGGGCAACGGCAACCTCTACCACAAGGCGCTCGCCGCGCTCGCCGATGCCGCCAGCCGCGGCATTGCCGTGGTGAGGTCTTCCCGCGTCGCCGCCGGGCCAACCCTGCGCGGCATCGAACTGGACGACGCCCGCTATGGCTTCGTTGCCGCAGGCACGCTCAATCCCCAAAAAGCGAGGGTGCTCCTGCAACTGGCATTGACCAGGACGCAGGAACCGGCTGAAATCCAGAAAATGTTCGTCGATTACTGCTGAAACCGGCTGGCGCGGGCGCCCATTTTGCCGCGCCCGCCGCCAACCCCTGGCGGATTTCCACCGTCAGCGCCGCCGTGTTCATGCTGTAGAAATGCAGCCCCGGCGCACCGCCGCGCAAAAGCCTTTCGCACAAACGGATAACGACCTCCACCCCGAAAGCGCGGATGGACGCGGCATCGTCGCCGTAACTCTCGAACGCCTTCCGCATCCAGCGCGGAATATCCGCCCCGCAGGCATCCGAAAAACGCGCGAGCCTGGAAAAATTCACGATAGGCATGATGCCGGGAATAATGGGAACATCCACGCCCAAGGCTGAAGCCTTTTCCACGAAATGGAAATACGCATCGGCATTGTAGAAATACTGCGTGATCGCGGCATCCGCCCCGGCTTTCACCTTGCGGGCGAAATTCTGTAAATCGGCTTCCGGGCTTCTGGCCTGCGGATGCCATTCCGGATAAGCGGCGACGATGATCTGGAAAACATCTCCCGTTTCGGCGCGGATGAACTCCACCAATTCATTCGCGTAACGAAGCTCGCCGGGATCGACCATGCCGGAAGGCAAATCGCCGCGCAAGGCCACGATGCGGCGAATACCGGCGGCGCGGAATTCCGCGAGCGATTCCCGGATGCCCGCCCTGGTGGAACCGATGCAGGACAAATGCGGCGCGGCGTCGAACCCTTCCGCCAGGATTTCTTTCACGATGGCGGACGTGCGTTCGCGCGTAGAGCCGCCCGCGCCATATGTCACCGAAAAAAACGCCGGTTCCAGCGCCGCGAGTTTTTCGCGCTCCGCGCGCAATTTGGCGAGTCCCTCGCCGGTCTGCGGCGGGAAAAGCTCGATGGAAAACGCAGTGCTCATAAAGAAGTCCAGATAAAAAATTCGCGGTTGCCGTCGCCGCCCACAATGGGGCTATTAAACCAGCCGCGAACCTTCAACCGCAAGGCTTGCGCGCACGCACGCATCCGGCGCGCCACCTCATCGTAAAGTGCCGGATCGCACACGATGCCCCCCTTGCCGATGCCCCCCGGCCCGACCTCGAACTGGGGTTTGACCAGCAGCAGCATCTCCCCTCCTTCGCCGAGCAAGGCGGGCAGCCGGGGCAGGACGAGCGCGAGGGAGATGAAACTGACATCGGCCACGATGAGGTCGAAACCCGCGCGAGGCATGGCGGCTCCCAGATCGGCGGCGGTGAGCGCCCGGCAATTGATGCCCTCGAACACGATCACGCGCGCATCCCCCGCCAAGCGGGGATGCAACTGCCCATGCCCCACATCCACCCCCACGACCCGCGCCGCGCCCGCTTGCAGCAGGCAATCGCTGAACCCGCCCGTGGATTGGCCGACATCCAGGCAAACCCGCCCGGCAACCGACAAGCCGCTTTCCCGCAGGGCACCCGCGAGCTTCAGCCCGCCGCGCGAGACGTAGCGGTTCTCGTCCGATGCAGCCAGGGTCAGCCTCGTCCCGGCGGGGAATTCCTGCGCCGGTTTCGAGACGGCCCCGCCCGCCCAGGCAACGCGCCCTGCCCTGATGAAACCCTGTGCTTCGGTGCGGGAAGCGGCAAGCCCCTGCCGGACGAGCAGCACATCGGCGCGCGACATGCCGGTGTCGCGCTCGACCCGCGGCTCCGGCGCGGAACGCGGCTTCGGCTGGCGGGCGTGGAAGGAATTCATGCTCATGGCACGGCGGATTCAGACGATTTTCGGCGGGCTGATAGAATATCCGTTTTGTCCGGGGTGTGCCGAATATGAATTCCGCGTCCATTTTTCTTCCTTCCCTGAGCCTGATGTTCGGCACCTATCTCGTGTTGGTATTGATCCCATGGCGAAGGTTTCGCGCATATTTTCGCCATGAAGTCGGGCCGGAGGATCTCAAATGCGGAGAATCGAACCGGGTGCCGGAAGCCGTTATCAGGCCGAACCGGGTTTTCATGAATCTGCTGGAAATGCCGGTGATGTTCTATGCCGTATCGACAATGATTTTCGTGACTGACCGGGTCGACGGAATATTCCTCGCCCTGGCATGGTGCTACGTCGGCCTGCGCGCCATCCACGCATTGGTTTTCCTGCTCCGCAACCCCGTTTTCTTCCGCTTCCTATCGTTTGGAATCAGCAACGTTGTGCTGCTCGCCATGCTGGTTCGCTTCACGATAATGATCTCGGGATAATGCGGACGATGTTTTTTGCCACCGTCATGCAAGGGTCGAAAGCTCCCGCAATGACGCCTACTCCCCAAAGACGCCTCAAGTCACAAGCCCGCCAGCCAGACGGTTTTGTATTCCAGATAATCCTCGATCCCGTGTCTCGATCCCTCGCGTCCCAAGCCGGACGCCTTGATGCCGCCGAACGGCGAGGATTCGGAGGCGATGATCGGGGTATTGACGGCGACCATGCCGTATTGCAGATGCCCGGAAACACTGAAGGCGCGTTTCAGGTCGCGGGTATAGAAATAGGACGCCAGACCGTATTCGGTGGCGTTCGCCTGACGAATCACATCCGCCTCGTCCCTGAACGATTGCACGGTAACGAGCGGGCCGAAGATTTCTTCGTGCAGAAGCCGGGCGTCCGGCGCGGGACGGGTAATCAGCGTCGGCGCGAAGAAATGGCCACCGGTTTCGCCGCACAGCGGATGGATATGGCCGCCCGTGACAATGTTCGCCCCCTTGCGCAGGGCGTCTTGCACGAGTTCCTCCAGCCGTTCCAGCGCCTGGGCACTGATGACGGGGCCGACCTGGGTTTGCGGGTCGGTGCCGTCGCCGACTTTCAGGGCGGCGATCTGTTCGCCATAACGCGCGACGAAAGCGTCGAACAGTTTTTCCTGCACGTAAATCCGGTTCACCGCGACGCAGACCTGCCCGGCGTTCCTGAACTTGGCGGCAATGGCACCGGCGACGGCGGCATCCAGGTCGGCATCGTCGAAAACGATGAAGGGCGCGTTGCCGCCCAATTCCAGCGTGACCTTTTGCACTTGCCCGGCGGCTTGCGCGAGCAGCAATTTGCCCACCCTGGTAGAGCCGGTAAAGGAAAGTTTCCTGACCGCCGGATGTGCGGTGAACACCCGCCCGATCTCGGCGGGATTGCCCAGTACGACGTTGAACACGCCGGGCGGAAAACCGGCGCGGTGGGCGAGTTCCGCCAGCGCAAGGGCGGAAAAAGGCGTGGATTCCGCCGGTTTCAACACCACCGGACACCCTGCCGCCAGCGCGGGCGCGGCCTTGCGGGTAATCATGGAGGAGGGAAAATTCCAGGGCGTGATCGCGGCGCACACCCCCACAGGTTCCCGGAATACCAGCAAGCGCCGGTCTCCGGCAAAAGACGGAATGATTTCGCCATGAACGCGCCGGGCTTCCTCGGCATACCACTTGACGAACGCCGCGCCGCCCGCGATTTCGCCTTTCGCTTCTGCCAAGGGTTTGCCTTCTTCTCGCGTCATGATGCGGGCAAGGTCGTCGGCGTGTTCGACGATGAGCGCCGCCCATTTCTCCAGCAAGACGGCACGGTCGCGGGCGGGCAGATCGCGCCACGCGGGGAAGGCCGCCTCGGCGGCAGCGATGGCGATTTCAACCCGTTGGGCAGCAAGGGTTTCCACTTCGCCCACGAGCGCGCCGTTGGCGGGATTGCGAATCGCCAGCGGGAGCGCGTCGCCCGCCTGCCACCGACCATTGAAAAAGGGGCAATGCTGCAGCAAATCCGCGTCTTGTAGATCCGGCATGGAACATCCTTTCAGGTAAAGCGCGACGGGCGCGCCGAAACGGCGGAACCATACGGATGCGCAGGCTTATATGGAAATAAAAAACGGTTCTAGGCGCGGGCCGTTGCGGCATGCATAGTGCCCATCGGCATATGGAAATCAAGGAACCGTCTACTTTCGGCAACCAGTCTGCTCGGATAATGCGCCCTCCGGTTTTATCCTGTATTGGCATTTCCCATGAGCGATTTGCAATTCGACTACATCGTCGTCGGCGCGGGCAGCGCGGGCTGCGTGCTGGCCAACCGCCTGACGGCTTCCGGCCAATACCGGGTCGCGCTGATCGAGGCGGGCGGCGAAGGCAGGCATCCGTTCTTCCATATTCCCGCGGGCTATGTCTGGAATCGTGCCCACCCGCGCGGCAACTGGCTTTATTACACGGAAGCAGAAGCCTCCAGCGGCCATCGCAAAATCCTCTGGCCGCGCGGAAAAGTGCTTGGCGGCTCGTCGGCGATCAATGGCCTGCTCTACATTCGCGGCCAGGCCCGCGATTACGACGAATGGCGCGACCTGGGCAATCCGGGATGGGGGTATGAAGATGTCTTGCCCTGTTTCCGCAAGGCGGAAGATCAGGCGCGCGGGCCGGATACATGGCACGGTATCGACGGGCCGCTGGCGGTCACGGATTTGTCCGGTCGCCATCCGCTCGCCGATGCCTTCCTGAAAGCCTCGGCGGAAGCGGGCTTTCCGCTGCGCAACGATTTCAATCAGGAAGAACAGGCGGGCGTCGGCTATTTCCAGCAAACGGTGAGGAACGGCATCCGCTCGAGCACGGCGAATGCCTATCTGAAACCGGCGCGCAAGCGGTCAAACCTTTCCGTGTTCACCCGCGCCCATGCGCTGAAGCTTACTTTCGCGGGGCGACGGGCGGCGGGCGTCCTCATCCGCCACCGGGGAAAAGACGTGACGCTCACGGCGGCGCGAGAAATCATCGTCAGCGCGGGCGCGGTCGGCTCGCCCGCCTTCCTGCAACACTCCGGCATCGGCGAGGCCAGCCGCCTGCAAGGATTGGGCATCGACGTACACGCCGACCTGCCCGGCGTCGGTCGCAATTTGCAGGATCACTACATGGTGAGCCTCACCTGGCGCGTGAAAGGCATCGAAACCTTCAACGAAAGCACGCGCGGCCTGAAGGCGGTGCGCGAAGCCTTGCGCTACGTCTTCCAGCGGCGCGGCCTGCTCACCACGAGCGCCTCGCAGGTCAATGCCTTCCTGCCCACGACGAAGAACCCGGCGCACCCCGACATCCAGTTCCACGTCATCATGGGCACCTTCAATTTCGAGACGGGCGCGATCGACCGCGTGCCGGGCATGACCTGCGGCGTCTGCCAATTGCGACCGGAGAGCCGGGGCGAGATTTTCATCGACAGCGCCGACCCGTTCGCCCATCCCGGGATTCGCCCCAATTACCTCGACGCGCCGAACGATGCCGCCGCCTTGCTCGAAGGTTTGCGCCACGCCCGCAAGGTTGCCGCGCAAGCATCGCTCACCCGCCATCTCGACGGGGAAATCCAGCCGGGCGCAAAAGCGGACGACGATGACGCGCTCCTCGCATTCGCCCGCAACACCGACAAGACACTTTATCACCCGGTCAGCACTTGCAGGATGGGCACGGACGCGAACGCCGTGGTGGACAGCCAGTTGCGCGTGCATGGCGTTCCCAGCCTGCGCGTGGTCGACGCTTCCATCATGCCGACGCTGATTTCCGGCAACACCAACGCGCCAACCATCATGATCGCGGAAAAAGCGGCGACGCTGATCCTGGCGCAGTGATGCCGAAAAGCGACACACACGCCCGAACCGGGCGGATAAATCCCGTAGCGCTGGAGTGTATTTGCGTTTATTCTGCATAGCTTGAAAAAATATTTCCGACACGTCCTGGCTGCATATACAATGCGCGGGTTGTACTTTAAAACACCTGATTGGAGGTCATCATGGCGTTCCCGTATTTATATCCTGTCGTCCCCTATGTCTATGCCCCGGCCTTTTTTTATAGTCCCTGGGGCCTGCCCGTCATCCCTGCCGTATGCGGCCCCATTGTCGTCGTCAAACCATCCAAACCGACAGTGACCACCGGCACCGATGACGCGGACACCCTGAGCGGCGACGGTAGCCCGGACATCATACGCGGCAAGAGCGGCGACGATACCCTGGAAGGCAAGGGGGGAAGCGATGTTCTGTATGGCGATGCAGGCAACGATTTTCTGGACGGCGGCTCGGGCAACGACGATCTGTATGGCGGCACGGGCAATGACTCCCTGGCTGGCGGCTCGGGCAGCGACATTCTGGATGGCGGCTCGGGCAACGACATCCTGGACGGCGGTTCGGGCAGCGACGATCTGTATGGCGGCGCGGGCAACGACACCCTGGTTGGCGGCACCGGCAGCGACATCCTGGCTGGTGGCTCGGGCAGCGATACCTACATATTCAACCTCGGCGATGGCCACGACCAGATTCTCGACACCGCTGGCGATCTCGACATCATCGACCTCGGCGAAGACATCCTGGCCGACGACATCGAAGTTGCACAATTCCGCAACACCACTATCCTGAGCTTCAACTCGGGCAAGGACCAGATCACCTTCAATACCGACGGCATCGAAGAAGTCCACTTTGCCGACGGCACGATCTGGACGCAGGATGACATCGCCGGGTTGGTCTGAGAACACAAACCGCGCAACAAAACGGGCGGCCCTCATTCGTGAGGGTCGCCCGTTTCTATTCTTGTGACCGTCATTAGGGCAAATCAACTTCATGAGGCTCATATCAAACCGATCGTCATTGCGAGGAGCGAAGCGACGTGGCAATCCATGCGGCTTACTGGATTGCCACGGCGCTTCGGGCCTCGCAATGACGGCGGTTCTCTTTGGGCTTCAATTTGTTGATCTGCTCTAAATCGTCATTGCGAGAAATAAATCCCCGCGATAATCCATGCGCGATTGCCTTGTTTCAACGACAAATGACAACAGGCTTAACCGGGGGCTTCCGGAGTTATACACAGGTCCCGATCTCGCAACACACGCCGTGTCACGCGCTATTGCCAGCAGCGAACAAGCTTCATATAATCATTGGTTCCCCGTAAAACTCACTTTAGAGACTCTCCCATGGTCGTCATTCGTCTTGCCCGAGGCGGTGCCAAGAAGCGCCCGTTCTACAACATCGTCGCCGCCGATTCGCGCAACCGGCGCGACGGACGCTTCATCGAGCGCGTCGGTTTCTACAACCCGCTCGCCACCGGTGCGGCGCAGTCGCTCTCCATCAATGGCGAGCGCCTCGCCTATTGGGAACAAAACGGCGCGCGCCTCTCGCCGACGGTCGCCCGGCTGGTGAAGCAAAACGCCAAGGCCAGTCAAGCCGCCGCCTAAACCGGGCATGATCGTATTGGGGCGCATCGTCGCCCCTTTTGGTGTCAAGGGCTGGATCAGCATCCGGCCATTCGGCGACGATCCGCTCTCGTGGCGGGAAATGCCCCACTGGTGGATTGCCCCCACGGACGACGCGCCCGCCGACGGCTGGACGCAATACGCCTTGCTTGGCTGTCGGGCGCAGGGCAAAAACCTGATCGCCAGTCTTGAAGGCATCGCCGACCGCGACGCGGCACAGGCGTTTGTGGGCGAGTACGTTGCCGCGCCGCGCGAAGCACTGCCCGGCACGAAAGAAGGCGAATATTACTGGGGCGACCTCGTGGGCATGGCCGTGAAGAACGATGTCGGCGAAACGCTTGGCGAAGTCACCGGGCTGCTTTCCACCGGCGCGCACGATGTGCTCCAGGTGCGCGATGGCGACACGGAACGCCTGATCCCGTTCGTGGCCGTCTATGTGGGAGATGTCGACCTCGCCGGACGAACGATACGCGTGGCGTGGCAAAAGGACTGGTGAAAACCCCATGCAAGCGGATGCGCCCCTGCCGATGCCCGCTGGCACGCGCCAGTACGATGTCGTCACCCTTTTCCCGGAGATGTTCGCCGCGCTCACCGGCAGCGGCATCACGCGGCGGGCATTGGCGCGCGACCTGTACCGGATCGTCTTTCACGATCCCCGCGATTTCGCGGACGATGCGCACCGCACGGTCGACGACCGCCCCTATGGCGGCGGCCCCGGCATGGTGATGCTGGCCGGGCCGCTGGCGCAAAGCATCGCGCAGGCGCGGGCGCGGCAGGCGGAGACGGCGGGCGAAGCCGGGCCGCTCATTTACCTGTCGCCGCAGGGCGCGCCGCTCACGCACGGCAAGGTGATGGCACTGGCGCGCGAGCCGGGCCTGATCCTGCTTTGCGGACGTTACGAGGGCATCGACCAGCGCCTGCTCGACCGCGAGGTGGACGCAGAAATCTCGCTCGGCGATTTCGTCCTCTCGGGTGGCGAACTGGCGGCGATGGCGCTCATCGACGCCATGGTGCGCCAGTTGCCGGGCGCACTGAACGATGCCGGATCGGCACAAGAAGACTCCTTCGCCACTGGCCTGCTGGACTGCCCGCACTACACGCGGCCAGAGGTCTACGAGAACGAACGGGTGCCGGAAGTGCTGCTTTCCGGCAACCATGCATTGATTCGCCGCTGGCGGCTCAAGCAGGCATTGGGCCGCACCTGGCTGCGCCGCCCCGGTCTACTTGCCGAACGGGGGCTGAATGAGGAAGAATCGCGCCTTCTGGAAGAATTCCAGCGGGAGCACAACGGGGAAACTGGCACGGCAAGCCGCCAGCCTCCCGACGACAAACCGCGCGCATCAGGCCCTGCCTGCTCTACGCGCCAGGCCACGGGCCATTGAAACGAACGGAGTAAAGAAATGAATCTGATCCAGCAACTCGAACAGGAAGAAATCGCCCGGCTGTCCACGGGCAAGACTTACCCCGCCTTCGCCCCCGGCGACACCGTGGTGGTGCAGGTCAAGGTCAAGGAAGGCACGCGCGAGCGCCTGCAAGCCTACGAAGGCGTCGTCATCGCCAAGCGCAATCGCGGCCTCAACTCCTCCTTCATCGTGCGCAAGATTTCTTCCGGCGAAGGGGTGGAACGGACATTCCAGACCTACTCCCCGCTGGTGGCCTCCATCGACGTCAAGCGCCGTGGCGACGTGCGCCGCGCCAAGCTCTACTACCTGCGCAACCGCTCCGGCAAGGCCGCGCGGATCAAGGAAAAACTGGACTACAAGGCCGCCGCCGCCAGAAAACAACAACAGCAGCAGCAAGGCTGACATCGCCTCCGCGCCGCCACCGGCACAAGGCCATGCGCCGCATGCCTCTTGCCCTGTGCATGGCGGCGCTGGCCCTGCCCGCGAGCGGCGAGGAAAAACCGCTCTGGGAAATCGGCCTGGGCGTCGGCGTGGTTTCCTTCCCGGACTATCGCGGATCGCGCCACCAGCGCACCATCGGCTTGCCCGTGCCCTATTTATTCGGCAAATCGTCCCGCCCCGCCGTCAGCGACGGCGGTTGAGCGGCGAACCGGCCCGCAGCACACTACTGCCCGACGAAAGCGTCTTACCCTCCGCCGCCTTCGTCCCGACGGCGGGCGCGGGCACCTCCCGCGCAAACCATTCCAGTCGATCTTTCAGCGCCTCGCCGCCCGCGATCTGCGGCAGGGAGGGCAAAAAGCCTTTCGCCGCCTCGCGTTCGCCGATGACAACCTTGGCGCGCTCGAACGCCTCGCTAAACGAGCGCGTTTCCTTCAGCGCCTCACCGAAATAGGCGCGCCCGAAATCGGTGAGTTCGTTGGCATCCCCGCAGCCGAAAGAATTGCGGGCGGCGGAAGAAGCGGTCATTACCAGCGTATTCGCATCCGCAAGATCGGGCACGAAGCCTCCGGAATAGCACGCCGAAACCACCACCACCCGATGCTGGATACCCGCATCGTCGAGCAGCTTGCGCAAGACCGGGGGCATGAGATCGGCGAACTCGAACGGCCACAGCTTGATGGAAAAGCGGTGATCGGCACTGCCATGCGAAGTCAGGAAAAGAAAAAGCAGGTCTTCCCCACCGTTCATCCGTTCCCCGATACGCCGCAACGCCTGCATGAGCGATTCCCGGCTGGCGAAGGGCACCTTCCTCGCCATGGCCGGATTGTTTATCAAGACCATGGAATGCCCGGTGGTGGCATAGCGATCCTTGAACAACTGTTCGACGGTGATGACTTCGCGCATGAACACGCCTTCCTCGCTGCCCGCGACGCCGAGGAAGAAAATCTCCCGCACCCCCGCCTTGCCCGCCTCGATCCCCGCGAGATGTTCGGCCAGCAGCCGGGGTTGGCCGTAGAACACCTTCTCATCGACGGTGAGTCCCTCGACATCTTCCGGATGGGGGGCCGCGCTGATCTGCCACAGCGCCAGCGGATCGACGCTGGTCAGCACGGCCAGCAAGGCCAGCGGCGTCAGCGGCACATACAGGCCGCGTCGCCAGTCGTCGCTATGGTTGCCGCGCGCGACGAACACCGTCCCCGCCACCGCCAGCCACACATGCGGCAACAGGGCGATGAACTGCGGCACCATGCCCTTGAACCAGGAAACGAATCCGGCATCCGGCGAAGAAGAAAAAATCTCCAGCCTCGCCACGACAGGCCATACCTTGGCACCAATGAAACCGGCCAGCGGCAGCGCAAGCAAGAGCAGCGACAACAGCAGCCAGATGCGCCCGCCGTCCTGACGCCTATCGATCCATTTCAGCGCGCCCGCGATCACGGCCATTGCACCGAAGGGGACGAACACCGCCCCGTCGATGAACACCGCGCCGTCCGCCCTGCCGTTCAGGGCAATGCCCAAGGCAATGGCGAACAGGCAATAAAGCAGCAACAGCCAGGGCAATTTGCCAATATCCGGGCTGAAACCGCCGGGCGGAATCCGGCGCAGAAGCAGAACGCGGCCAAGCTGATACAAATCGGCGGGCAAGCTGGAGCGCGTGACGGCATCGGTGACGAACATACTTGTTAAAGCCTTGTTTCGGATCGCCATTGTGCCCGTCTTTCGCGGCATCTGCCGGGCAGACCGTCAATTTTCGCCCTTACCGCTGCCACACAGTGCCGCACGCCAGCGTTCGAGCTTGCTGGCAAACGGCAAAGTGTAGGCGGGGCTGGAAGAAGGCAGCACGCAGGTTTCCAGCCCGAAACGCGCCAATTGCGGCGCAAACTTCGCTGCGGTGCGGCCATTGAAGCAGACACGGGCCAGCACGGGCGTCCGGGCGAGCAAGGCGGCGAAATCATTGGCCTCGCCCGCACGAATATCGGCATCGAGCGCGCCGGGGCGGATGCAGGCACGGTAAACGTCCCATATACCGACGTGGTGCGCCAGCACGCGCCGGGTACGTTCCGGATATGGGAGATCGTAAAGCGGCTCGGCGAAGATCGCGCCCAGGAGTTTCCAGAAATGGTTTTGCCTGTGCCCGTAATACTGCCGCGCCGCCAGCGAAGCCGGGGAAGGAAAGCTGCCGAGAATCAGGCAGCGGATACTTGCATCGGACACCGGCGCAAGACCGGTAAGCCGGGAGGTTTCGCCGATACTTGTATTCATCATAAAACCGGCACCGGTTCGAAATCCCGCATCGCCAATTCCTTTGTCATTGCGAGAACCGCAGGCCCGTGGCAATCCATGGGGCAGCGACTGCCCGCACCGACGGGTAGCGTTGCGGGCATCATGAGTACATGACATGACGGTGGGGGCCGAAGCCCCCACCAGCTGTCTTGGGTTACAAGGCTTCAGCGGCCCCGGCAATCACCTCACGCGGCGACTGCGAAACGCTCATCGTTGGCGTTTATGGATTTGCGCGGATTACGTCCGTCGCCTTTCGGGTTGCCTGCGCACCTTTGCCCGCCCTGTCGAAACCTGTACATCCCCACCCAAACGCCCCCCAGCTAGTAGGGGGGCCTCCTATCGCTTGGGTGGAGATGAGGGGAGTCGAACCCCTGTCCAGAACGCCTCCAGATTGCCGGAATTACAACCTTGAGCGGATTATGAAGGAAAGCGCGGCACGGTTCAACCAGTAAACTGTATCAGTCGAGAGCTTTTTATTAATCCGGCAGTCAAACAAAAAGTATATTCTCGGCTAAAATGTTTTCAATAGATTGATTTAATTTGATTTTTATATGCTTATATATTTAAACAATGATTGCTGGTTTAATAGGAAACCAGACGGCTCCAGGCTCATTCCGTGCGCAGTGCCTCGATGACGTTGAGCCGCGCCGCGCGGCGCGCGGGCAGCACGCCGGAGGCCAGCCCGATCAGGATGGCGACGAATTCGGCGGCCAGGACGAATATCCACGGCGTGCTGACCGGCAGGGCCGGAACGAGTACGCCCACCAGCCATGCCAGCATGACGCCGACAAACAGCCCCAACAGCCCGCCGAGCGCGGCCAGCGCCACCGCTTCGGAGAGGAAAAGGCCGAGGATGGTGCGGCGGCGAGCGCCCAGGGCGACCATGAGGCCGATTTCGGCGGTGTGTTCGGCGACGGCGATGGTCATGATGGTGGCGACGCCCACCGCGCCGACGATGAGCGAGATGCCGCCGAGCGCGCTGATGGCGGAGGTGATGATGCGCAGGATGTCGAGGAGGGTGGAAATCATCTCCTCCTGCGTCGTGAGGGTGAAATCCTCGCGGCCATGGCGGGCGATGAGGGTCTGCCGTATCAGGGAGAGGACTTGCGCGACGTCGACGTGTATGTCGTAGGAGAGCTTGATGTGATCCGTGCTGCTGCGGTTGTAGAGGGACATGGCCCGCGAGGCCGGGATGTAGATAACGTCGTCGATATCCACATGGAGAAGCTGCCCTTTTTGTTGCAGGACGCCGATGACGCGGTAGCGTTCGCCGCCGATTTCGATGCGCGCGCCGACGGCATTGGCCGTGCCGAACAGTTCGTCCTTGAGGGTCGAGCCGAGCACCGCCACCGCGCGCGCGTCCCTGCCGCCGTCGTCCTCGGACAGGAAACCGCCCGCGGCGATTTCGACGGAATAGAGGACGTGCATCGCCGGGCCGATGCCCATGACCGAACTGCGGCGTACCCGTCCGTTGGCGCGGATTTCGGCATTGCCCAGTACGACGGGGCTGATGTTGGAAACGTAGGGCAGCCGGGCGAGCGCCGCCGCGTCGTCCAGGGTCAGGTCGCGGGCGGTCGAGGGCAGGGCGGGCATGCCGCCGCGCGCGCTTTGGCGGCCCGGCGAGATTTTGATGATGTTGCTGCCGAATTTGGAAAATTCGTTGAGCACGTAGTTGTGGACGCCTTCGCCGATCGAGGTGAGCAGGATCACCGCCGCGATGCCGACGGCAATGCCGAGCAGGGTGAG
>JAISNX010000143.1 GCA_031276015.1 Azoarcus sp. | reverse complement strand
GGGAGGCTTCGCTCTGGTTCTGTGGCCCGTCGGGGTTCGGCCAGGCATTGCGGCGCGGCCTGGCCGGACGCGGCTTCGATCCGGCGCATTTTCATCAGGAGTTGTTCGATATGCGCTGACGATTCAGCGGCCCGCGCGATCCTCCCGCAAACGCCGGGTGCGTTCGGCGGTGTCGGGGTGGGAGGAAAACCAGTCCAGGTAGTTTTCGTCGTCGTCGTCGTCGTCCTGGTCATGGCCTTTTCCCGCGCGGCGGGCAAGGTGGGCGGCTTCCAGTTTTTCCAGGGCGCTGGCAAGCAGCGCGGGGGATTCGCCCCGGCGACGGAGGGTGCCCGCGGCGTAGTCGTCGGCTTCGCGCTCCATGTCGCGGGAGTAGCCGGTGCTGAGCAGGGCGGCACTGATGGCACCGACGGCGTAGGAAACATCGCCGAACCAGGCGGCGGTGATGGCCGCGACGACCGATGACTGGATGAGCATGCGAATGCTGTGCCGCTTGTCCAGGTGCCCGAGTTCGTGACTGAGGATGGCGAGGATTTCCGCGTCGTCGATGTCCAGCGCCACGAGTTCGTCGAGCAGGATGATTTGCCCGCCGGGAAGGGCGAAGGCATTGGGGCCGATCCTGGGCGCGGCGCGGAAGTCGAGGTCGAGGCCGTCGCCATAGCTGGCAAGCAGGGCGGGATTGGCGGCGGCGAGTTCCCGGAAGCCGTCTTGCAGTTTCCGGCGACGCGCTTCCGGCAGGGCGCTCGGTTTGAGCAGGTATTTGTCGAGTTGCGCCAGGGCTTCGTTGGAGAGCGGGCGCATGACGGCGACGGGAACGTGGGGCGCGATGTGTTTTGCGCCCCAGGGCAAGCCCCAGAGATAGCCCGCCGCCAATATCAGGCCGACGCTGGCAAGCGAAACGAACACCCAGCGCCAACGGTTTTGCAGGCGCACGGCGATGCTGTCGCGATGGCCGAGCGCCGCGAGCAGTGCGTCGAGTGCCGTGCCCTGGCCGACTTCGCAGTAGGTATCGTCGCCCGCGAAGCGCAGGGTGCGCGGGGCGGTGCCGTGCGCTTCGGAAATACGCACGTCGGCGGCGGGGATGTCGCGCCCGCCGTCCGGGCCGTCGAGCCGCAGATGGCCATCGCTCACGCGCAGGCGTACCGGCTGGCGGCGCGAGCTGAGGCCGTCGTAATACCAGGCGTCCAGGGAAGGGGCGTTTGTCTGCATGGCGGGTCAGAAGGCGATGTCGAAGTCGAAGGCATCGGCGACTTCCTCGCCGATGGCGCTTTTTTCCCGCGTCGCTCCGGCGATGAAGCCGTCGAGACTGCCCGCGGCAAGTACGGCGGTATGTTCGGCGCGATAGCGGGCCATCCTGACATTGGCCCACGGCCAGTAAAGGCCGAGCGTGAGAAGCACGAGCAACAGGTTGCTGACATTGATCCAGACAAGGCCCCGGAAAGTCTGGTCGCTTTTGAAGTCGTGTTTGTCGACGCGGGTGTTGCTCCAGATCAGATTGGTCATGCGCGCCGCAAAAAAGGATGGCAAGCCGAGGAGTAATGCCATGTACATCAGTACGGCGGAGGGCACGAGGATGATTCCCCCCAATTCCGGGGAGATCTCGCCGAACATCAGCTTCACGACAACAAGCGGCAGCGCCACGAACACTAGCGCCGAGGCCAAGGGTATCAACACTGTGGTACGCAGAAATATCCCGTAAAAAGATTTGAGCCGGAACCGACCCTCGAACCGGGATGCGCCAAAGGCAAGGTTGTTGAACTGGAATGCCTTGAGACGGTACAGAAGCACGGGGAGCAGCAGGAGCATGCCGAGCATTGCGCCGAACAGCAGTAATCCCGGTATCGCGCTTCGCGGCGCGCCATACAGGGCCGTTTCCACGGCGTTTTGTTTACCGGCATAACCCATCACCCAGGCAATGGCGATGAACAGGATGAAAGGGACGAGATAGGCTTTGCAAAGGCTCTTGTATGTGCCATGGAAATCGAAATGCAGGCCGCGAAAAGAAGTATTGCGGCTGCGGAAAATCCAGGAGCGGACGACCAGCCAGGGTATGAGCGGCGAGGCGACGAGCACGACCAGGTAATAAAAGTCGTTCGCCCACTTTTCGATCGTGCCCAGGATGAACAGGAGCACGAAGGCGATGATGCGGCCCTTGAGGATGGCTTTCGGGTCGCCGTGGTAATCGAAGCCGCTGCCATCGAGCAGCGTGTTGCGATGGAAATATTGTTCGCGCCGCACTTTGGCCCAGGCCGAGTAAATGCCAAGGGTCAGGACGCTGAGCAGCAGGTTGACGATCCAGATGCGGAAATATTCCTCCCCCGAGCCGGTGAATTGAAAACGATGTTCGATGGGTGGCTCGTCCGGCGGTATGGGCAACGCACTGGTTTCCATGAAGGATTTCCTTTGTTTTGAAGAATGTATGTACTACGGGGCCGCTAGTCTACCCATAATCGCGTCGCCGTTGGTCTTGCTCGCTACATGTCGCGTTCCGCCTGATTATAAACTGGAGTGATGAACAAATCAGGATGTTGATCGTACCATGACGCGAGGGCATTGATGGGAGATTGATGTCCGATGGCCTGTTGCGGAATGAAGTGG